>JAZUKT010000364.1:0-7163 GCA_045643445.1 Eubacteriales bacterium | reverse complement strand
AAGCAAAAGAAAACCACGCCCCCACGAAAACGGGAGCGTGGTTTGGAAAAACCTTACTTCAATGCTTCAGACACAGCCACGGCGACCGCGACGGTCATGCCGACCATCGGGTTGTTGCCCGCACCGATCAGACCCATCATTTCGACGTGAGCCGGAACGGAGGAGGAGCCCGCGCACTGTGCGTCGGAGTGCATACGGCCCATGGTATCGGTCATACCGTAGGAGGAAGGACCGGCTGCCATGTTGTCCGGGTGCAGCGTACGGCCCGTGCCGCCGCCCGATGCAACGGAGAAATACTTCACGCCGTTTTCCACGCACCACTTCTTGTAGGTGCCGGCAACGGGATGCTGGAATCTCGTCGGGTTCGTCGAGTTGCCCGTGATGGAAACGCCGACGTTTTCGAGCTTCATGATCGCAACGCCTTCCGGTACGTTGTCAGAACCGTAGCACTTGACGTCTGCGCGCGGTCCCTTGGAGTACGGAACTTCCTTGACGACCTTCACGGTTTCCGTGTAAGGATCGAATTCAGTCTGTACGTAGGTGAAACCGTTGATACGGGAGATGATCATGGCGGCGTCCTTGCCGAGACCGTTCAGGATTACGCGGAGCGGCTTCGTGCGGACTTTGTTGGCGTTCAGCGCGATCTTGATGGCGCCTTCCGCAGCGGCAAAGGATTCGTGACCGGCGAGGAAGCAGAAGCATTCCGTTTCGTCGGAGAGAAGCATCTTGCCGAGGTTGCCGTGTCCGAGACCGACCTTGCGGTTTTCGGCAACGGAGCCCGGGATGCAGAATGCCTGCAGGCCGATACCGATAGCGGCGGCGGCGTCAGCGGCTTTCTTGCAGCCCTTCTTGATGGCGATCGCTGCGCCGACGGTGTACGCCCAGACAGCGTTTTCAAAGCAGATGGGCTGGGTCGAGCGAACGATCTGGTCGCAGTCGATGCCCTTTGCAAGCGTGATTTCCTTGCACTCGTCGATCGAGGAGATGCCGTATTCTTTCAGAACGCCGAGGATCTTCGCCTCGCGTCTTTCGTATCCTTCAAACTGTGCCATTTCCGTCTCCTCCTTATTCCTTCCGCGGGTCAATGTAGCGAACCGCTTCGTCGAAACGTCCGTACGTACCCTTGGCCTTTTCGTATGCTTCGTTCGGTTCCATGCCCTTCTTGATGAAGTCGGTCATCTTGCCGAGAGAAACGAATTCGTAACCGATCACCTGATCGTCCGCGTCAAGCGCCATTCTGGTGCAGTAGCCTTCGGTCATTTCGAGGTAACGAACGCCCTTTGCCTTCGTGCCGTACATCGTACCGACCATGGAACGCTGACCCTTACCGAGGTCTTCCATGCCCGCGCCGATGACGAGACCGCCCTCGGAGAATGCGGACTGCGTTCTGCCGTACACGATCTGGAGGAACAGTTCGCGCATAGCGGTGTTGATGGCGTCGCACACGAGGTCCGTGTTCAGCGCTTCGAGGATCGTCTTGCCGGGCAGGATTTCAGCCGCCATGGCAGCCGAGTGCGTCATGCCGGAGCAGCCGATCGTTTCGACCAGCGCTTCCTGGATTACGCCTTCCTTGACGTTCAGGGACAGCTTGCAGGCGCCCTGCTGCGGTGCACACCAGCCGATACCGTGGGTATAGCCGGAGATGTCGGTGATCTGCTTTGCCTGGATCCACTTTCCTTCTTCCGGAAGCGGCGCCGGTCCGTGATTCGGGCCCTGGGCAACGCAGCACATGTTTTCTACTTCTTTAGAAAATACAAGCTCGCTCATAAGATGTTGTACTCCTTTTTATGAAAATAGCGATAATAGCCTACTTGATATTATACAGCAAAATCCCGTCAAAATCAACCCTTCCTCGCTTTCCGCCGACACTTTTTTCAAAGATTTACGTTTTGACGAATAATTCCGACCGTCCGGCGCTTCTCTTGGGAGATTTGATGAATTCTCCCGCCGCTGCATAAGTCTGCCGCCGCCCGGCTATACTCTTCTCATGCTTACTATAACCGTTCGTACCGTACTCATTTATTTTCTCCTCGTCTTATCCGTCCGCCTCATGGGCAAGCGCCAGATCGGAGAACTGCAGATCTCCGAGTTCATCGTGACGCTTCTCTTATCCGAGATCGCCGCCACGCCCATCGTCAACCGAACCGTCCCGTTCCTGCACGCCGTGATCGCGGTGCTGATCCTGCTTTCGCTGGAGGTGATCATTTCGTTTGTCCTTCTGAAAAGCACCGCGCTCAAAAAGCTGTTCAACGGCGTGCCGACCTATCTGATCCGCCGGGGCAAAATCATGCAGAAGGAGCTCAGCCGGAACCGGATCGATCTCGAAGAGCTGCTCGCGGAACTGCGGCTGTGCGGCTATGCGGATCCCGCTGAGATCGCCTACGCCATTCTCGAAGCCAACGGGAAGCTGTCCGTCTTTCCGGCCGCCGACAAAGCGCCGCTCACGCCGTCGGATATGAATCTCACGCCGCAGGAGCCGGGGATCGCCCACATTCTCGTCGCGGACGGGCAGATCCTTCCGAACAATCTCGCCCCGTGCGGCTGGGATGAAAAGCGGCTCAACACAGAGCTGAAACGGCGCAAGGTCACGCTCGGCGACGTCTATCTGCTGACCGTGGACGACGCGGGAACCGTCGGGTTCACCAAAAAGGAGGGCACATGAAAGCGTTTGTCATCTCCCTGTGCGTCTTTGTTCTCGTTCTCGCCGTTTCGGTTTTCGCGGCAATTTATACGGTGTCCGCCTGCCGGTCGCTCGCCGCCGCCATTCCGGCGATCAGCAAGACTGCCGATCCGTCCGAATTCCGCGCGCTCTGGCAGAAAAAGCGGCCGTTCATCCGCTACACGGTCGGGCACACCGAATCGGAGCTGGTGGACGACGCCCTCGACGAATGGAGCGCCCGCTACGAGGACGGCAGCGAAAGCGACATCCGCGCGGCAATCGAAAAACTGTCCTCCGCTCTCGAACGGATCCGGCGCAGCGAGTCCTTCTCCGCCGACACGCTCTTCTGACAGACCGTGCCAAACAAAAACACGCCGATGGGCGATCCCGTCAGCGTGCTTTTTTCATTTTGATTTATCCGATGGAGACGAGCAGGAACGAACGCTTTTCGGGTGCCGTGAAATGCACCGTCGAGCCGTTCCGTTCTGCCGCCGCGCCGCCGGATGCGTACAGGACGTTCCAATCGCCGTCTCGCACGTCCACGCGGAAGTCGTAGGTGCTCTCTTCTCCGTTTTCGCGGAACAGCAGGAGGTACTGCTTCTTCTCGCTCGTTGCCAGAAAACCCGTGAACGTGAGTCCGTCCGGGCATTCGCCGATCGGGGTTACGTCCGCGTGACCGAATTCTTCCCTGTAATTGTTCCAGAGCTTTGTAATCCCGGCGAGGCATTCCGTATCCTTTTCGGACAGGTGCGACATTTCCATCCAGCAGAGCGGATTCGAGAACATCACCGCCGCAAAGATGTAGTCCATCTCATAAAGATTCGGGCGAAGCGGATCGTCTCCGTACACGTTGGCGTTTCTTCTCGGATTCAGGAATTCCATCTGAAGTCTTGCCGCGGGGATATACGGGCTGAGCCTCCACAGATTGCGGAGCGTGCTGTGCGGATAATAGCTGTCGTTATCCGTGTAGCGATTCTCAAGGAACAGGCTGCCATACTGTCTGTGCGGGAAATAGCCCCAGCGTCTGCCGTTCGTGATATCGAAGTTCAAAACAAGTTTCCCGTCCGTCTCACGGTTGACGATGCGAAGCATTTCAAGCAGCCGTTTGTTGATCGTCTCCGACTTGATCATCACGGAGTCGATTTTGAAGAAGTCGGCACCGTACGCCCGGTACAGTCCGACGAGCGTTTCGGCGTCGCGTTCGTAATTTTCGTAATCATTCACCAGATCGGGCGAGAACCAGAGACCCATGCGGATGCCGGCCTTCTTCGCCCGTTCGACCACCGGGAACAGATCGTTCGGGAATTTTGCCCGGTTGATTTCCCAGAAATTCGGAACGGAACGGTACAGACCGTTTTCCCACGCCGTGCGTTTGTCGAGTTTGGAGTTGGCGGACACCCCGGTCTGCCAGCCGTCGTCCACCTGAATCACCGTTACGCCGAGGCGCTGTGCGCATTCGACTTCCTTCAGCATGAAGCTTTCGCACACCGCCATATCGCAGCTGCGGTCGCCCCAGGTGTTCGACATGATATACAGGCCGTCTTTCAGAATGGTCTCGCAGTCATAGCGGTAGAAATCGCGCCATGCTCTGAGGGCGTCGGCCTCTGCCGTTGCGGCAAACGAAACCTTATACGGCGTTTCATCTCCCGTGAATTCGTGCGCGGCGGTGAAATCGTAGCCGGATCCGCCGATCTGAACATAGTGCTTCGGCGAGACGTTTATGTCATTTTCGGAATCCACCAGTCTGCCGACGCGGCACGGCGCTTCCTTGACGAGCGTGAGCGTTTCGCCCTTCAGGTAGGAATTCAGCCGGAAGAAATGGCCTCTGTACTGATTCGACGTATAATGATACACGTTCGTTTCATACTCCGTCACGGGCGCGTCACAGCGGTCCGTCGCGTCGTGGAATTCCGCCGCCTTGAGGATCAGATGCCAGTCCGAGATCGGGAGAGAAAGCAGCGATTCGTTCCACGCGTCCGGCAGGGGTCTGCGCCGCTCGGAGCCGTCCGGCAGCATCGTTTCCGCAGCCGTTTCGCCGCCGAACGTGCCGACGAGCGTCAGCCCCATCGTGACGAACGGGTTGTCGTCGTACATCCTGAGCGTCACGGTCACTTTCTGCCCGCTCTTTTCAAAGGTCAGCGTATAGAGTTTCGCCTGCGCCGACATATGATCGCGGTCATCCGTCATTTCCGTGAAGGCAACGTCCGCGCCCGCAAAATCAAAGCCCGGGATCGCCGCCATGGGAAGCGTTTCGGCGTTTTCCCAGCGGTAGCCGCTCGTTTTGTTTTCGAGATACTGAACGTACGGAACGGAATCCTCGATCAGAACGGACAGCGCCGTCTTTTCGTTCTCCAGAAGCAGATTGCAGTTGTTATACGAAATTGCCATAGCAGACTCCGATCATGGTTATAATATTTTTTGATCCCCGATCAGAAAAATCGCCGACCGGGGATCAGAGAAATGATGCAGTTTAAAGTGCCTTACCGCGCCAACAGTTCAGGCTTGCCGATCAGCTCGTCGATATCAACGATCCGGCCTTCCTTAATGGAAACGTTGCCGGCCGCGCCGATCAGAACGGAATACGCGCCGTCCGTCGAGTCGGCAACCTGAGACGGGATCTCGGGCTCCGCGCCCAGGAGAAGCACGTCAAGCATCGTGCCGTCCGCGCCGTCGTGGCTGCCCGGTCTGGCCTTCGGAAGCGGATACTTCGTGATCTTGCCGTCGTTGTCAATGTAGCGGATAAAGGTATAATCCTTTTCATCTTCATCGAGGCCGCCGTCCTGGAAGAGCTGCGCTTCAATACGTCCCTTCGAGCCGTTGATGTTGAGTTTATAGCCCTCGTACATACCGGCCGTCGTTTCACTGTAACTCATGGTGATGCCGCCTTCGTATTCCACGATCAGCGAGAGCGTATCGTAAATGTCGATATCCTCGGCATACACGCACGCGTCACGGTAGTAATTATCGTACTTTTCGTTATCGTGGAACATCGGGCCCATCGACTCGTTCGTCACGTCCCAGTAATACTCGCATTTATCGGCGTACGGGCAGCCGAGGCAGCGCTCGGAACGGAACGGACCGTTCTTGCCGTACTTGCGGAGTTCACCGAAAGCCGCGACCTTCTTCGGACGCCGTTCGATCAGCCAGTTGACGCAGTCGAAATGGTGCGTCGCCTTTGTCACGAGCATACCGCCGCTGATATCCATATAACGGTTCCAGCGGTGGTAGTAGCTCGCGCCGTGACCGTCCTGATTGTGCATATTGCCGGTGAGCATATACTCGAAATGGACGTTGTAAATGTCGCCGAGAACGCCGGAATCCACGAGCTGCTTCAGGTAGATCATGGACGCGCCGTAGCGGAGGTTGAACACCTGCTTGATACGGCGGCCGGTGCGGATCTCGGCTTCACGAAGCTTGACGACCTGCTCCGCGTTGATCGCCATCGGCTTTTCGCAGAGCACGTCCACGCCGTACTCGAGGCAGCGGATCGCGTAGTCCACGTGACTGTCATCGCGCGTAGCGACTATCACGAGATCCGGCTTCGCGTCGTGGATCATTTCGTCGAACGTCTCGTATACGGGGAAATTGCCGCACTGGGATGCCACATAGCGGGCGCGTCCCGGATTGCTGTCGTAGATACCGACCAGCTCGTTCCGGGCGGCGAGGTCTTCATGTCCGGAAATGTACTTCGCGTACAGATCAAAGCCGCGGCCGCTCGCACCGCACAGGGCAATTCTGCGTTTTGTCATGATACTTCCCTCTCTGAACTCAGAACGTCATGATCTGGGCAGAGGAGAGTTCGTCGATGTAAAGATGCCAATCCTTGTGCGTCTTCATGATGGTAGCGGGAACGATGTTGTTGACCTTCTGGGTCAGCGTATTCTTGACGGCCTCCGCCTTCATGCCGCGCGGCACGACGCTCACGAGGCATTCGCAGCTCATGATCTGCTTCACGCACATGGAGATAGCCTGCTTCGGCACGTCGTCCACGGTCGGGAACCAGCCTTCGCCTACCTGCTGTTTCTTGCAGCGGTCATCGAGGTTGACGATCTTGTAAGCGGCTTCGGTCTCGAAATCTGCCGGCGGATCGTTGAACGCGATGTGGCCGTTTTCGCCGATACCGATCAGACCCACGTCAATCGGCTTTTCCTTGACTCTCTCGGAGAGGTACTTGATGTTGGCTTCCACGTCGCCTTCACCGTTTACGAAAACGGCTTCCTTGAGGTTGACGTGATCGACAAAGCGTTCCTGGAGATACTTGCGGAAGGATGCGATGTGGGTGATCGGGAGAGCGACGTACTCGTCAAGGTGGAACATAATGACCTTCGAGAAGTCAACGGGCTGCTTGATGAGCGCGTCGATGAATTCGAACTGGGATGCGCCGGTGGAGAGAAGCAGACGGGCTTCGCCCTTCTTTGCGATCGCGTCATTCAGCTTGGCGGCAACGAGTTTCGCAGCGTGTTCGCCGCTTTCTTCTGCAGTGTGATAAACGTGGATAACCATG
>JAZUKT010000363.1:0-2769 GCA_045643445.1 Eubacteriales bacterium | reverse complement strand
AAGTCCCCGTCACCGTTCGACTTGAATGTGTTATGCACGCCGCCAGCGTTCATCCTGAGCCAGGATCAAACTCTCTAAAAAATTGTATCTCAAGCGAACCTTGCGATCCGCATTGATATCAATCACTTAGAGTGATCTTTTTTGCTCAATTACTTTAAGAGCTTCATTTAAATTCAAAAGAATTTTCGGAGTCTTTTGTACATTGTTGTTGTTCAATTTTCAATGAGCGATTCGCCGTGCGGTTTTCCGCGACAGCCTGTACAGTATACCACTACCTTCCCCCTTTGTCAATACCTTTTCCAAAACTTTTTTAACTTTTTTTCAAGTTTTTTTCAGAACGATTTTCAACTGAAAAAGCGCCGGTTTTTCCCCATCGGAGAAAGCCCGGCGCCGTTTCTTTTCATTTATATATATAGCGTTTCAGACGGACGGATCCGTCAAGATACTGTGGTCGGTCAGCGTTCCTCACGGAAGTACGCCAGTCCGAGCGATGCCGGCGGCTGAGATTCCCGTTTGCGGCGCATGCTGACGAACAGCAAGACGATGATGGTGACGACGTACGGGATCGCCTTGAGCAGGTCGGTCGCGGAGTTGGTGAGGTGGATGCCGGTGAGCGTCGGGAAGTACGCGTAGAGCCAGAACAGCAGGGCGAAGAGGTAAGAGCCCCAGATCGTATGCACGGGCTTCCACGTCGCAAAGATGACGAGCGCGACTGCCAGCCAGCCGAGGCCTTCGATATTGTTCTGCGTCGTCCAGCCGCCGAGCGCGTACACGAGGACGTAATAGATGCCGCCGATGCCGCAGATACCGCCGCCGATGATGGTGGAGAGGATCCGATAGCGGGTGACGTTGATGCCGGCCGCGTCCGCCGTAGCGGGATTCTCACCGATGGCGCGCAGGTTCAGGCCGGTTCTCGTGCGGTTCAGGAAGAGCTGCATGACGATGGCGAGCAGGATGGCGACGTAGGTGAGGAAGCTGTACGAAAGGAGCAGCTTGCCGGGAATCGACAGTGCGCCGCCGAACGCTTCGTTCAGATGGAGCGCGTCGTTCAGATTCAGCCGGAACGCCTCGCTCGTGGCCGTGACCGTCGTGTAGGTGTTATTGCCGGAGATCTTGCAGAGGTAGATGCCGCCGAACGTGCCGACGCCGACGCCGAACGAGGTCAGAGCAAGACCGGTGACGTTCTGGTTGGCGCGGAGGATGTCGGTGAGGAAGCTGTACAGAGCGCCGCCGAGCGCAGCCGCCGCAAATCCGACGACGAGCGGCAGAACGATCAGGAGAACCGTTGACGGATTCTCCGTGCTGTTTTCATAAATGAAGCCGGCTGCGAAACCGGAGAACGCGCCGATGAACATGAGACCGGGCACGCCGAGGTTCAGGTGTCCGCTCTTTTCGGTGAGGATCTCACCGAGCGCGCCGAACATGATGACCGTACCGTAGATGACGGCACTGCAAATCCAGGAAATCAGAGAATTCATTGATGATCCTCCTTCCCTTTATGACCGAAATTGAATACGAGGCGATAGTTGATGAAGAACTCGCAGCCGAGGATGAAGAAGAGGAAAATGCTGATGATGATGTCGCCGATCGACGGGTTCAGGTTGCCGTTGTTGTTGACGAGCTCAATGGAGCCGACCTGCAGGAACGCAAGCAGCGCCGAGATGAGCGTCATGAAGATCGGGTTGAACTTGGCGAGCCAGGCGACGATGATGGCCGTAAAGCCGTAGCTGCCGCCGGTCGTCGTGGAGATCGTCCGGTTGATGCAGGCGACGTAGAGGAAGCCGATCAGACCGCAGATCGCGCCCGAGAGAGCGACGGTGCGGACGATGACGGACTTGTCGTTGATACCCGCGTAGCGCGCCGTATTGACCGACTCGCCGACGACGGAGATCTCATAGCCGTGCTTCGTGCGGTTCATGTAGAAGAACATCGCGATCGTGAAGACGGCGGTCAGAAGATACACCCAGCCGTATTTCGTGCCGAAGAGCGCAGGCAGCGTGCCCGCTTTCCGGTCGATGATGCCGAGAGAGGATTTCTGCCCTTTCCAGAGGTCGCACATACACGCGACGAGCTGGATGGCAACGTAGTTCATCATGAGCGTGAAGAGCGTTTCGTTCGTCGAATACTTCACGCGGAAGACGGCGGGAATCCCGGCCCAGAGCGCACCGGCTGCGATCGAGGCGACGATCATGATCGGGAGGATCACGCCGTTCGGGAGCTTGTTGCCGAAATAGAACATGATAGTCGCGGCAACGAGACCGCCGGCAAGCACCTGTCCCTGCGCACCGATATTCCAGAAGCGCATCTTAAAGGCGGGCGCAAGGGCGATCGCGAAGAAGAGCAGCATGCACGCTTCCTTCGCGAAGGAGTGGATCTTGATGGAGTTGGTGAACGCGCCGTCGTAGAGGTATTTCGCGGTATCCTTGAAGGAGAAATCGCCGACTGCCTCCACGATGAGGAACGTAATAAGGGCGGCAAGCAGGATGGCCGCAGCCCGGATCAGGATCCCGTAGAGCGGCTTGACGCGCCCGCGCTTGACGATGCGGACGAACGGCTCCCGGGCGGAATGTTCGGTATTCGCTGCCATTACGCCATCTCCTTTCCGACGGTGGTCATCATGATGCCGATCTGTTCCTTCGTCGCGGTACGCGCGTCCACGATGCCGCTGACACGGCCGCCGCAGAGAACGAGGATACGGTCGGAAAGCTCGAGCAGCACGTCGAGGTCTTCACCGACGAAGACGACGGCGACGCCCTTCTGCTTCTGCTC
>JAZUKT010000362.1:0-2763 GCA_045643445.1 Eubacteriales bacterium | reverse complement strand
CCCGTCGATCCGTTCGGCCGAGACCTCGAATCCGCCGACTGCATGAAGCGTAAAGCGGGCGCTCGCCTTCTCTTTCACCGCCGGGAAGAGCCGGATCACACCGTCGTAACTCTGGAGAAGCGTTTCATTCAGCGCGCAGGAGAGCACGCCCGTGCATTCCAGTCCGTTATGACGGAATTTCCAGCTGAACAGCGGCAGATCCTCGGCAATATCTTCGGCGTTTTTGTTCATGACGCGCAGTTTTTCTTCATAGAAGCGATCACGATAGCCGCTGTCGGGGTCGTTCGTGAGCTTGTAATGCCCGAAACCATTCGAGAGATACAGATATTTTTCAATGTGCCGTTCCATCAGAATGGCGGCGTCCTCACCGAGTCCGAGGCGCGCGGCCGTAATGGCGGAAGGATCCCAGCCCATAACGGGATCGGCAAAGCACTTTTCGGTGCGGACGAGCAGATCGAACACGTCGCTGCCGCGGTCTTTCAGGCCGATATCGCCGCAGGGGAAGACGGGAGATTTCGCCGTCGTCGGGAAAATGCCGCGGATCTCCCGGTCGGAAAGGACGCGCTCATGCTCGGCGCTGTAACCGGCCATCACGCACGCGCCCTCCGTCGGCTCATCGGCTACGATGCCGTGAGACTGCAGCCGGTCGGGCACGTTGCATTGAATGTTTTCGATCCGCCCGGTCGTGAACGGCGCCATATGCCCGGCCATGTCACGCCACAGATCGGCCTCGGGTGCCGTTTCGCCGGCTTCGTCGAGCGCCGAGAGAAGAGCCCGGAGCAGAGCACGGGTGCAGGCGATCTCCGTCGTCGCATCCCGCAGGAAGATCCAGCCTTCGTAGCCCGTTCCCGAGCGCGCGTGATACAGGCCGTCCTCTTCTTTATCGAAGCAGGTCTGCATGAACCGCGCCGCCGCCATCATGTACGGAAGCGCTTTTTCTTTCAGAAAGTCCTTGTCGCACGTATAGCGGTACTGCCGCCAGAAATCAAGCGCGATCTCCGCCACCGGCGTATGATTCGGCAGCTCGTGCAGGGAGTTGTTGCCGCGCCGGTCGCACACGTCGGAGACAAAGGCGCCGCCGTTTGTGACGTTGTGATACTTCCGGGCGGAGGCCTTCGCTTTGTCGAGTGTATTAAAGCGGTAGTTCAGATAGGATTCGCACAGTTCGGGATGCCCGGCGGCATGGAGCGGCCAGTAGGTTTCCTGCTGATTCCAGTGGAAGATGAAGTTCCACGCCTGGAAATCGCGCGCCGTCGCCCAAAGCCCGTCGATGAAGCGCCCCGGATAGGAGCCGCGCTGACAGCAGTTGTCCATGTAAAGCGTCAGCACCCAGAGATTGTCGAGAAAATCGTTGTCCGTCTCGAGATAGGATTTCGACCAGAAGTCCTCCCAGCAGTCCGCCGCGCGGCGATAGAGGCAGTCGAATCCGGCGTTCACGGCGTCGTCCAGCCGTCTGCCGATCGCGTCCTCCGCACCGTCCGGCATCGGAGAAGAGATCCCCGCATAAAAGGTGTGCGTTTCGTTCGGCGAAAGCGTGCCGCCGACCCGGTGACGGTTCTCGACGACCGGGGCAAAATCGCCGTCCACCGCCGCGCCGCAGACGAACGTGCCTGCCGGAAGCGTATGCGCTGCCATCAGACGGCCGTCTTTGACGTAACAGGTCGTTCCGTCGAGGCCGACTTCGGTATCGCGGACGTGGATCTTGTACCAGTGTGAGAACGTCCGGGAACCGTAGCGCTCCATCATAAGCCGGATCGGATGGCTGTCCCGGAGATCGGCTCTCACGCGGCAGCATAAGACGCCCGGCGCTTCCACGTCGTAGCTGACGAAGGCCGTGACGCTGATTTTCCCGAACGCGGAATCGGCGCGGAGCGTCAAGAGACCGTCAGCAGGCGAAAGCCGCGCCTCAAAATCGTCGAGATACATTTCGTCAAAGACCGGCTCGCCGAAATCAAGGATCAGCCGGCAGCCGTGACGCAGCGTGGTGGAATGTTCCTCTTCCTCGCGCTTCCAGTTTGAGAAATCGTCGATCGGAACGTCGTCCCACAGGTCGCATTTGTTCATGACCATCATGAAGCGGCTTTCCTCGCACCAGGCCATCACGCCGATGTCTCCGTTGCCGAGCGCCAGTCCGTAGGCGACCGGGTCGAACGGCGGCGCCTTGAACACGAGATCGTGGCGGGTGACCCGACGGCGGGCGTCTCCGACCCAGCAGCCTTTATGAAAGTCAAAGCAGGTTTTCATGGGCGTTTTTTCCCCTTTGCAAGTTGAATTTTTCTCTATGGTATGCGCCATTACAGCATGACCGTTTCGCCGGCAGGGATTTCGACGGGGTCTCCGTTGACCGAGATCCAGCAGCTGCCCGCGCTCGGATTATAAACGAACGAATTGTCTGCGGAGAAGCGAAGCCGTTTGAAATTCTCGACGCAATCGACAAGTTCGATATTGGTACAGTACCAGATATCGTCGCGCCGGCCCGTCATTTTACAGAACTCCTCCATGACGTCCCAGTTGTGATTCGCATCGAACTGCCAGCTGTGTCCCCAGACGTACATAAGACGCAGATACGCGGGCTTGTTCAGTGAAACGAACTCTTTTGCGTGTTCGATGAGATTCTGATCGTGGTGGCAGGTGCCTTTCCAATGGTAAAAATCCTTCGGCATCAAAAAGTCGCCCGTCGTTTCGCCCTCTCTTGCGTACCGTATGCCGAGATGCGGGAGCATTTCAATAATTTCCTTACTGAAAGAACGGTTCGGATAACTG
>JAZUKT010000361.1:0-3555 GCA_045643445.1 Eubacteriales bacterium | reverse complement strand
CCGTTCCCGCGGCCTATAAGGTGACCTACGTTGCCAACGGCGCGACCGGCGTGATGGCTGATACTGCGAGCCCCTATGCCTCCGGCGCTACCGTCACGGTGCTGCCCAATGCCTTCACCTATGACGGCTACACCTTTGCCGGCTTCTACAGCTCTCTGGACGGCGTTCTGTATCAGCCCGGCGAGACCTTCACCATCACGGACGATACCGCGCTGATCGCGCAGTGGACCTCCGGTTCTCCCCTCGGTACCTGCTCTGTGACCTATATGGCCAACGGTGCATCCGGCCTGATGACCGACACCCTGAATCCCTACACCGTTGGCGCGACCGTTACTGTGCTGCCCAATGCTTTCACCTACACCGGCTATATCTTTAACGGTTTCTACAACGTGCAGGACAGCGTTCTGTATCAGCCCGGCGAGACCTTCACGATCGCGGCGGATACGCTGCTGGTTGCACAGTGGTCGCCCAGCGCGCCCACCGGCACCTGTGCTGTGACTTATATCCCCAACGGCGGCACCGGCCTGATCCTTGATGCGGCTAGTCCGTATGCCTCCGGCAGCACTGTCACGGTCCTTGCCAACAGCTACAACTATCCCGGCCATACCTTCACCGGCTTCTACAACACGCAGGACGGTGTTCTGTATCAGCCCGGCGAGACCTTCACGATTCTGAGCGATACCGTTCTGATCGCGCAGTGGTCCTCTGTGCCCGTTCCCGTTAAGTACACCGTGACTTACATTTCCAACGGCGCGACCGGTATGATCTATGATACCGCCAATCCCTACAGCGCTGGTTCTGTCGTTACGGTCCAGCCGAACAGCTTCGTCTACAGCGGCGCGAACTTCCTGGGCTTCCTGAACACGCAGGACGGTCTCCTGTATCAGCCCGGTCAGATGTTCACGATCCTCGGCGATGTCTGCCTGATCGCGCAGTGGACGGCGGTTCCCTCCGGCGGCGGTTCCGGCCCCATTATCTACATCAATCCTACCAAGACCGTTGTGACGAATACCAAGTTCAATCCCATCCTGAACAACATCATTCCTGTGCCCGCAATGCTGAACGGTGACGATCACTTCGCCTATGTGGTCGGTTATCCCGACGGCAAGGTCCATCCCGAGGCGACGATCACCCGCGCCGAGGTCGCTACGATCTTCTTCCGCCTGCTCAAGGATGAGGTCCGCGACGGCAATCTGACCAGGTGGAACAAGTTCTCCGATGTCACGACGAGCGACTGGTACAACACTGCGGTTTCCACGATGGCTGCGCTCGGGATCGTCACCGGCCGTACTGCTTCGACCTTCGAGCCCGATGCACCGATCACCCGTGCTGAATTCGCTGTGATCTGCACCAAGTTTACCAACGAACCTGCTTCCACGCGGAACAGATTCTCGGATATCATCGGTCACTGGGCGCAGAACGACATCAACCGTGCGGCAGACTACGGCTGGATCACCGGCTATGTTGACGGTACCTTCCATCCCGACGATCTGATCACCCGCGCCGAGGCGATGACGCTGATCAACCGCGTCCTGTGGCGTGTGCCCGAGTCTCCGAGCGATCTCTGCTATGGCATGAAGCTCTGGCCCGACAACCTCAATCAGGATGCCTGGTACTATCTGCCCGTGCAGGAGGCCACGAACGGCCATTACTACGATGGTTACGAAGAGTGGTACGATATGCGCGTGAGCCCCGACTGGTCCCGCTATATGTATTGATCCCGCATCGGGCGGCCCCGCTCTCTGAAAGGGGAGCGGGCGCCCGAAAAGGGGCAAAGATCTCCGGACATTACGTCCGGGGATCTTTTTCTGTCTGATTTGTAAAAACGAGCAGAAAGACAGTTGCGCAGAAGCGGAGAACGGGTGTATAATCATTTTGTACAAGGAATATGACGCATGAGGTGATCCGATATGAAAAAAAGATGGCTTTGCACACTGCTGCTGACGGCGCTGATCGTTCAGCTGTTTGCGTTCGGTGCGGGTGCGGAGAGCAGGGAAGTGCCGGAGGCGGCTGCCGGTACGGCACAGGGCGAACAGCTCCTGGCAGTCGGCTATGAGATGTCGCTCCAGCTCCCGGACGGCCAGGAGCCGGAGACGTTCTTCGGATTTGTTGCTCTGTATGACGAGAGCGGGAAGCTGCTCTGCATCCGGCAGCCGGATAGATTTGAGGAATTGTACGACGGCAGAATGACGGCTCATTTCACGGTGGAGTATCAGCTCTACGCGTCCTGCCGCCGGGTGCTGTTCTATTCCATCGACGGAACGACCTACGCGCCTGTTTCGGAACGTACCGAGCTGCCCAGAGGCTGAACGGTAGATTGTGCTACAGGCTCTATTTGTGATTTTTATTGAATGCGACAAGAATAAACTTTCACAGAAAAGAGTTTTTGGCGAATATTTTCCCGACGTTCGGTTGACACAAAAAACTGTGTGTGCTATAATACGCACAAGTTCATAAAAGGCGATGACGAAGACGGTCAGCAAGGACATTTTCAGAGAGTCGGTGGCAGGTGCAAATCGGCATAGGAGTTGCAGAAGACCCATCACTTCCGAGCCGGAAACCCGAATCCGCTGCCATCAACCGGTATCGGACGTAGATGTTTCCCGTGATTGCTGCGTAAAGGCATAGGAATTACTGGATTCCGAGAGTGGCAGCTACGGCTGCAATTTGAGTGGTAACGCGGATGAGTTTTCACCCGTCTCAAAGAAAGTCTTTGAGACGGGTTTGTTTTTTATCACTTGATCGGAGGATTACGGAAATGACAACCGGTTCGACCAATAAACTGAAAGAAGTTGCGCTTCGTATTCGCGAGATGCGTGAGATCTCCGGTCTCACGGAAGCCGAAATGGCCGCAAAGACCGAGGTCTCGCTGAAGGAATATGAGCAGTGCGAGTGTTCTTATAGCATTTGAGATGCTATTAAGAACACTCGCTTTTTTTATCCAGCGAGTTCATCGTTTGCAGCGTAGCTTACATATACGCCTTTTCTTGTATTTACAGTTACAGCCGGGACAGGTAACGGCAGAACCTTCGGAATTGTCATTTCTCCTACACAGTTGTAGTGGATGCGAAGCCGCTGCACCCATTCGCCATCAATCTTTTCAGCATTATACACCTCAATCTTTTCCACCAACTCATTGAGCATACGCGGCGTAAGCTTTCTTGCCCGGGTGTATTTTCTGACCAGAGAAAAAACATATCCGTTGAGGTAGTACGGTTGCTCTGTTTCTCAATTTCAGAAGTGAGCTTTTTTATTCTATCGGAATTCTCTTTCTGTTCAGACTCATACCGAATGGACATTTTCGTAAAGCGTTCATCAGAAAGTTTACCGGAAACATTGTCCTCATAGATACGCTCAAAAAGACCATCAAGTTCTTCATTGCGGCAAGAAGCGATTTTACCTCTTTTTCTTTCAGCTTCAGATTTGCTTCTTCCGCCTGCCGCGAATGGCCGATGACTTCTTTGAGAAACTCGTCTTCGTAGATACTGGCGTATTTTGTCAGCCGTCGATTTTCTCCAAGCACAACCTGCTCCAGAAAATCAACTCTGACATAAT
>JAZUKT010000360.1:0-2585 GCA_045643445.1 Eubacteriales bacterium | reverse complement strand
ATATTCAATTCAGACAAAAGAAATGCCGGACACCGGGTTCGAACCGGTACGATACTCGCGTATCACGGGATTTTAAGTCCCGGGCGTCTGCCAATTCCGCCACTCCGGCACGTTTATCCCTCAGCGGATTTCCCTTGCTGCCTAGTTAGTATAGCACACGGGGGACTGTTTGTCAAGGCTTTTTCGAAAAAACTTTCCCCCTTGACCCGACGCGCGGCGACGGATTACGCCGTCAGAAACAGCGTATCGACGCCGTACATGATGATCGACATGATCACGCCGGCAGCCGCCGTTCCGAGAAAGATCACCGGCAGCGCCTTGCGTTTTTCGAGATGCAGGAGCGCCGCGGCCAAAGCACCCGTCCAGGCGCCCGTACCCGGCAGCGGGATCGCCACGAGCACGAACAGGCCGAGCAGTTCGTACCGCTCGATCGTTTCCTTCTTTTTCAGCGCGTGCTCCTCCAAACGGGTCGCCGCCCGGCTCAGCCAGGAATCACGTCCCTTCATCCAGTTGAGGATCCGCTCGATAAAGAAAATGATGAACGGCGTCGGCAGGATGTTCCCGAGGATGCTCACCGGCAGCACCGCCGCCAGCGGAAGTCCGGACATCACGCCGAACGGGATCGCCGCCCGCAGCTCAAGCACCGGAAACGCGCCCAGTCCGAGGACACAGAGATATTTTACGAACGTATTCAATTGCGTGTCCTCCTTCCGGGAATGCCCCGGGTGAATTTACCTACCTATAGTATAGCAGAAATCGTTCGGAAAATCCACCCGGAACTTGTAAATATTCCGGCTTTACCGTCTCGGACCGACGTCGGATAGATCAATTGCCTTAAAACCGAGCGCAAAGGCGGGAGACGTTTCCTTCAGGGTGAAGTCGTGATTCTCGAAATCGACAAATTCGGGATCGGCGACCACGCTGCCTTCCTCAAGGCCGTACCGCTCATATGCTTCGTCCAGCGTCAGCAGTTCTTCCTTCCGCAGACTGATGTGCGGCTCTTCGCCCGAAATATCCCAGATCAGGTTGTTCTTCGAGCTGATCTCGTCGGCGTCGTAGAGCTCGCGCCATGCCTGAATGATCGGCAGCCCGTCCGTGCATAGAATGTTCGTATCGTAAGCAACCCGTTCTTCCTCCCGGTACGTCGTCAGCGTAGCGCATACGCCGTCGTTGGACGGGCAGACGAAGATATTGTTGCGGACCAGCGCCGTGCCGTAGCTCTGGTGGAAGCTCGGACCGATCGTGTCGTAGACGATGTTGTTTTCAACGACAACTTCCGACGTGCCCTCGTCGAGGTAAATGCCCCAGCCCATGTTGTGATACGGCTCGGCCGTCACATCGTGGATGAGGTTATACGACAGAACGGTGCCCGGCTGATACCCGAGCGTATAGATGCCGCCGAGGTCGCGCAGAATCCCGTTGCCGATGTCGTAAATATGGTTCTTTGTGATGAGATTGTCGTGCGAGGCGCTTGCCTCAAAGCCCCAGACCCAGCCGCAGGAAATGCCGCTGTAATTCACATCGCCGATCTCGTTGTGTTCAATGACGTTCGAGCCGGTATCTCTCATAAGAATGCCGCAGCCCGCGCTGTAAATCCGGCCGACATGCAGGATCCGGCAGTCCGCCACGGTGTTGTGGTCGGTCGCGCCCGGCTCCGTATCCCGGCTCGTGCCCTGCATATGGATGCCGCCCGCGCCGCCGTAGAGGAAATCGCACGCATGGACGCCGATTTTATGGCAGCCGTAGCTGATCAGAAGACCGTGATGACCGTAGTTTGTCAGCGTGCAGCCTTCCATCGTGCAGCCCTCGGCATAGGCAAATTCAACCAGTCCTCCCATACAGCAGCAGCTCTGCGGGTCACAGCCGAATTCTCCGCCCCACGTGGAGATATAGTCCCGCTTCGACACGGTAAAGGTCAGGCCGCGGAGCGTTACGCCGGTGATCGGCTGCCCCTCCGCACCGCGGACGGAAAGAAGAACTTCCACCGTCGGCGCGTAGGCCTCAATCGTTTCGGGCGTGATACTTTCGTCGCGTGGGATATAGTAGACGCGGCCGTTGTCGGCGTACCAATTGTTCGCCAGACCGAATTTATCGGCTACGTTTTCAAGATAGAAGCTCTGTCCATCGCGAAATTCCATGCGGGAGCGGTTTTTCATTGTAAGCGTACGCGTTGTGGGATCGTAGGTGTCGATCAGCGAATGCTCATCTACCCAATAATGACTGAAATTGACCCAGACTCTCTCCGGATTCGTCGTCAGCGGCAGTTTGTACTGTGAGACGAACCAGATAGAGCCGTCGTTCGGTTCGCCATCCGGGATTTCCGTCGTTTTCATCGACAGCATATCATCCCCCGACGGGAAGCGCGGCATATTCGCCCGCTCGCCGTTCACAAAAAAGTCAAGGATCGTATCATCCCGCAGCGGTGCGGACAGGCATTCAACGCCGTTGAACGTGTCTGCCTGCCAATCCGTCACGCGATAGCCGCCGATCAGCCGGACTTCCCCGTCGCCGAACGGCTCGATTGTCAGATTCGACATCACGCCGTCGATCGTGAGCGTTTCTTCGACGCAGTACGTGCCGGCTTT
>JAZUKT010000359.1:0-7777 GCA_045643445.1 Eubacteriales bacterium | reverse complement strand
GCGAACATCAAGAACCGTCAGCCGCTCGCCGCTCTCGTCGTCAAGACGGACGCGAAGCCCGACGACGCTTATACCGACATCATCCGGGACGAATTGAACGTCAAGGAAGTCCGTTTCACGGATGACCTCTCCGCGCTCTCCTCCTACGCCTTCAAGCCGAATCTCAAGACGGTCGGCCCGAAGTACGGCAAGCTGCTCGGCGCGATCCGTTCGACCATTCAGGCCGACGATTACGACGGCAACGCCGCGATGGATGAACTGAAATCGACCGGCGCCCTGCATCTCACGTTCGGCGACGACAAGGTGGAACTGACCGAGGACGATCTGCTCATCGAAGTCAAGCAGAAGGAAGGTTTCTTCTCCGTAGCCGACGGCGGTCTCGCTGCCGCGCTCGATATCCGTCTGACCGACGAACTGATCCGCGAAGGCTACGTCCGCGAACTGATCTCGAAGGTTCAGCAGATGCGCAAGGAAGCCGATTTCGTCGTCACTGACCACATCACCGTCTCGGTCTCCGGCAGCGACACGATCAAAGCGCTGCTCGCCGCGGATTCCGCCGATTTCCGTTCCGCCGTTCTGTGCGACGAACTGAAACTCGAGGACGTCTCAGACGGCAAGGAATGGGACATCAACGGCGAAACGGTCACGATCTCCGTCACCAGACGGTAAGCCCTTTTTCCGAAAGAATCCCCGGTTTTCGTCCGGTGCGCCTTGCATTTTCCCGGAAACCGGGGTATAATAACCATAGCGTCCATCTGCTTTATCCAATCACTCATTTTGAAAGGACCATCATCATGAAAAAGCTCAAAGTCGCCATCGTCGGCTGCGGTTCCATCTGCAACAGCTGCCATCTTCCGAATTATGAAGACATGACGGATCTCGTCGAGCTCGTCGCCTGCGCGGACATCGACATCGAACGCGCCAAGAAGGCCGCCGAGGATTACAAGATCCCGCATTACTACGCTTCCGTCGAAGAACTGCTCGCCAACGAACCCGACATTGATTACGTTGATATCTGCGTCTGGACGGCCGCTCATGCACCGGTCGCCATCGCCTGCGCCAAGGCCGGCAAGAACATTCTCTGCGAAAAGCCGCTCGCCGCATCCCTTGAACAGGGCCTCGCCATCGAAAAGGCCGTGAACGACGCGGGCGTTACCTTCATGCTCGCCGTCTGCACCCGTTACGGCTCCGAACAGCAGAAATTCGTTGAAATGCGTGATGCGGGCGAATTCGGCGACATCTACTACGCCAAGACCGCATACGTCAGACGCCGCGGCGTTCCGGGTGGTTGGTTCACCAACAAGGAAATCGCGGGCGGCGGTCCCGTTCTCGATATCGGCGTTCACGCCATCGACCGCACCTGGTACCTGATGGGCAGACCGAAGCCGGTCTCCGTTTCCGCCGAAGTTTCCTACCGCATCGGCCGCTATGAGACGACGAGCGATTTCAACTGGTCCGGCACGGGCGACAGCAACGTCTTCAACGTAGAAGATTCCGCCGTGGCCTTCTTCCGCTTTGAGGACGGCAAGTCCATGGTCGCCGAGACCTCCTGGACGATCAACGGTCAGTCCTCGAACGGCTCGTGGATCTACGGCACCAAAGCCGGCGCAAGCTTCGGCCCGCTGGTCGTTCACGGTGAAAATGACCAGCACAAGACCTGCGACACGAAGATCGAAGTCGAAGACAACGATATCTACGACGCCGAGATCCGTCACTTCATCGACTGCCTGAACACCGGCAAGAAGCCGATCTCCCCGATCGAAGACGCCGTCACCGTCATGCGGATGCTCGACGGTATCTACCGTTCCGCTGCAGAACACCGCGAAGTAGCGCTCTGACGCCCTGTTTTTCCCAAATATACCCGAATCCGCCCGGAATTTGCACAATCGTGAAATTTCCGGGCGCCTTTGCCGAACAAGTTGTTGAAGTTGCCGAGAGAAAAAACGCGCAAAGCTCTTGATTTACTTCGTCGTTTTTGCTATAATGATGGTGTATCGAGGTTTAGTCGTTTTACAATCGGAATGGCTTCCCTGCCGCGCGCGTCGGTTTTTGCCGCATCCCGCCGGTCAGGTTGAAGGTACCTCCTTTCTTTTATTCTCAAATCTATTACGGGAGCAGAATTATGAAATCTTGTGATGTTACCATTCGGAACAA
This sequence comes from Eubacteriales bacterium, assembly GCA_045643445.1. Taxonomy (GTDB): domain Bacteria; phylum Bacillota; class Clostridia; order Oscillospirales; family CAG-272; genus UMGS1696. The sequence goes on along the minus strand of JAZUKT010000359.1, from coordinate 5,623 downwards.
CGTAGGACTCCATGCAAGACCTGCCACTTTCTTCATCCAGAAGGCCAACTCCTATAAGAGCTCCATCTGGGTCGAAAAGGATGACCGCAGAGTCAACGCGAAGTCCCTCCTCGGCGTGCTCTCCCTCGGTATTGTCAAAGGCATGACCATTACGCTCATCGCTGACGGCACGGATGAAGAAGAAGCGCTCGAAGGTCTCTCCACGCTGATCGACAGCGGTTTCGCGGAATAAGACCGACGGCATAAACAGGATCTTTCTCTGAGCGATGGCTTTTTGTCATCGCTCAATTTGTTCAAATCGGGGAAAAGGGAGGCTGCCATGCCGGATCGTTCACGGAATATCGAGCATCTGCGGGAAAAATCGGCCGCGCTTCCCCGCTCTCCCGGCGTGTATATCATGCAGAACGAGGCCGGCCGCGTCATTTACGTTGGAAAATCCCGCTCGCTCCGGGATCGCGTTTCGCAGTATTTCCACGGCTCGCACGACGCGAAGACCACCCGGATGGCGGCGTCTGTCCACGATTTCCGTTTCGTCGTCTGCGATACGGAGATGGAGGCGCTGGCGCTCGAAAACAGCCTCATCAAGCAGTACACCCCGAAATACAACATCAAACTGAAGGACGCAAAGTCCTATCCCTATATCAAAATCGACGTCCGTTCCGCCTGGCCGCGCATTGTCATGACGCGCAAACGGGTCCCGGACGGCTCGCTCTACTTCGGACCGTATTCCTCGACGGAGACGGTCTATCAGGCGATCCGGGAGATCGAGCGGACGCTTTCAATCCCCACCTGCAAGAAAAAATTCCCGGATGAATTCGGCCGGGAACGCCCCTGCGTCTATTATCAGATCGGGCGCTGCATGGGCGTCTGTACCGGCAACGTCACCGAAGCCGAATACCGCGAGGCCATCGACCGGGCTGCCGAATTCCTGCGCGGCGGCACACGGGGCGCGATCCGGCATCTGACCGAGAAAATGAACCGCGCGTCGGAGGCGCTCGAATTTGAGGAGGCCGCCCGATACCGCGACGCCATTCAGTCTCTCACCAAGCTCGGCGAAAAGCAGAAGGCCGTCGGGTCCCCGGACGTGGGGTGCGACGTCATCGGCCTGCACACCGTACCGCTCGAAGACGCCGCGATCAATCTGCGCGACTGCATCACGGTCTTTTACGTCCGCAGCGGTTATATTGCCGACAGCGAGCACTTTCTCTTCGGCGGAGACGAGATCATGCAGACGGCGGCTGCCGATGACGACGATTCGCCGCTCACCGCTTTTCTGCTCTCGCTCTATCAGGGTCGCGAATATATTCCCTCCGAAATTCTTTTATCCTTTGAAATCCCGGAGCACGACCGGCTGCTGCTCTCCGATTACCTCACCGAGCGCGCCGAACGCCGTGTCATCGTGCGGACGCCGAAAAAAGGCGCGTCGAAGTACCTCTGCGGCATGGCGGTCACCGATGCGGCCGATCACGCCGAGAACGCCGCCAAACGGGATCACGATCACGAACGCACGCTCTCGAATCTCGCCGGGCTTCTGCACCTCGAAGTGCTCCCGGAGCGGATCGAAGCCTACGATATTTCCAACCTCGGCAACGAGCACATCACCTGCGGCATGATCGTCGCCGTCGACGGCAAGTTCAAGAAAAGCGAATACCGCACGTTCTCGATCAAGTCCTCCGATTCGCAGGACGACTACGGCGCCATGTCGGAAGCGATCTCCCGCCGCGTCGCCCACATCGGACAGAAGGACGACTCCCTTGCCGCCTATCCCGATCTGATCCTCCTCGACGGCGGACAGAATCACGTCTCCGTCATCCGGCGGCTGCTCGCGGAAAAGGGATTTGACATTCCCGTCTTCGGCATGGTCAAGGACGAGCATCACAAGACACGCACGCTCGTGGACGACGAAGGCGAGCTCGGACTCGTGCATCAGACCGACGTTTTCCGGCTGATCTACGGGATCCAGGAGGAAGTCCACCGCTACGCCGTCTCCCGCATGACGAACGCCAAGCGCAAAACGCTCAAAACCTCCGCGCTCGAAGCCATTCCCGGCATCGGTCCGGCCAAGGCAAAGGTGCTGATCGGCGCGTTTTCGTCGCTCGCCGCGCTCAAAAAGGCGGATGAGGACACGCTCGCCGATCTCCCCGGCATCAGCCGCACCGACGCCGAAGCCATCCGCCGCTATTTTATCGAAAACGATCATAAACGCTGACGAATCATACTGAAAGGAATACGACTATGCGTGTAATCACAGGAAGCGCCCGCGGCACGAAACTGACCGCACTCGAGGGCGAAATCACCCGTCCGACCACCGACCGGGTCAAGGAAGCGATCTTCTCGATGATCCAGTTCGACATCGAGGGCAGAACCGTGCTCGATCTGTTTGCCGGAAGCGGACAGCTCGCTCTGGAAGCCCTTTCCCGCGGCGCAGCGCACGCCACCCTGATCGACCAGTCCCGCGATGCGGTCGCCGTCATCATGGAAAACGCGAAAAAAACGCATCTGTTCGATAAATGCCGCATTTCCGCCGCCGACTACACCTCCTTCATCCGCGGCGCCGCCGGACGCGAGAAATACGATATCCTCTTCCTCGATCCGCCGTACGATTCCGGGCTGCTGCCGTCCGCACTCCGCGCCATCGCCGACGCCGATCTCTGTGCCCCCGGCGCGACGCTCGTCTGCGAATCCGACTGCGACATCCCCGTCAAGGCCGCCCGCATCCGCAAGGACGAGAGCATCATGGCCGTTTATATCCAAAACGACGTTTTCGGCGGTGACGAAGCGCTTTCCGCCCGCTACACGGTCCTGAAGAGCAATCTCTACGGCCGGACGCGGATCACGCTGCTCACGCCCAAAAAGGATGATTAACATGAAAAACGCTATCATTACCGGCAGTTTCGACCCGATCACGTCGGGACATGAGGATCTGATCCGCCGCGCCGCGCGACTGTTCGATCACGTCACCGTCGTCATTCTCGCCAACACCGAAAAACAGTCCGGCACCTTCACGCCCGACGAACGTCTCCGCCTTGCGGAACTCACGGTCGGCGCGCTCGGCTGCGACAACGTATCCGCTCTCGTCTGGGGCGGCCTGACCTCCGATATCGCCTGCGAGCTCGGCGCCTCCTACATCGTCCGCGGCGCACGGAACGCCTCCGATTTCGATTACGAGGCCAATCTCTCGCTGATCATGAAGCGGTTCGATCCGACGCTTGAAACGATCATTCTGCCGACCGATCCGGCGCTCTCGATGATCAGCAGCACCTACGTGCGCGATCTTCTGAAATACGGCTGCGACCTCACCGGCTCCGTGCCCGAGGCCTGCCGTGACGAGATGCTCCGTCTGTACCGCAAAGCCTGATTTTCCGCCGCACGCAAAAAGCCCGTCTGCCGCAGATTTTCGCTGCACAGACGGGCTTCGTTTTGTTTATGGATTATTTGGTAAGACCGAACATTTCGATCATTCTCGCAAGGAGGATCGTGCGGTTGTCAAACGGTACTTTTTCGGTCAGCTGGCTGGCGGGCAGCGTCTTGCTGAGTTCATACGCATAACGGCCGACCATCGTGCTGATCGTCGCGTTGTCGCCGGAGAGCGTCTTGTACAGCTCGATCAGCGACTGGATGGAGTACACGCCGCCGAAGATGACCGTGCCCTTTTCGGTGCCGCGGTAGGAGACGATATCGCCTTCCACAGAGCCGAGAACCGGGATGTAGAGGCCGTCTTCATTCAGCACCCAACCCTTGATGTTGGAGAAGAGATCGTAGTTGCCGCACCAGGAGGTAACGTTGATCTTGCCGTCCTCAGCCGTCCAGTAACCGTCGGCGATAGCGCCGTACAGTCTGCCGATGTAGAGGATCGCGTCGCCGTACACTTCGGGATGAGACTTGCTGGCAGCGCGTACGGCCACGACGCCGTTCTTCGATGCCGTCAGCGTACCGTCAGCCGTGATGGTCGCGCGGTTCTTGCCGGCGATGATCGAGAATTCGATGTCGGTATAGGTGTTGCCCTTCGCGGACTTCGCCGTGATAACGGACGTTTCGCCCGTCTTCGGGTTGACGTTGCTTGCCGTCAGGATCAGCTTGTCGGCAACCGGTTCATCAGCGGAAACGACGACCTTCAGGCAGTAGAACGGAACGCCGCCCGTCGTGAAAACGTACACGTACGCGGTACCGACTGCCTTCGCTTCGATGGAATATTCTCCGTCGTATGCGGCTACGGTCGGATTATCGGAAACCATGTAGGGAGCGGCACCGAACGCGCGCTTGTCGCCGACCTTCATTTTGACGGTCATGCAGTTTGCGCTGAAATAACTGCTGAGTCCGGCAGCGGCGGTCTTGCCTGCGTAGTACTTGCCGCAGAAGCTGAACGGAGAAAGTTTCTTGCCGGCGTTCGGGTTAGCCACGTAAACGGTGCTCGGATCGCTCGTATCCGCTTCGGAAGAGGCAGGAACGTAGCGGAGGCTGCCGTATTTCGTATTGAAGACGTTCAGGTTCTTGACGGGATCCTTTTCTGCCGTCTTGGTTTCGGTCTTCGCCGTGGATGCGGGTGCGGTCTTCGTGGTGGAAGAAGCCGTTACGCTCGGCTGACCGATGGTCTTGAAGAGCGCCTTTTCGGCCGATACAGCCGTAACGAGCACCGTCGTCATCATGGCGGCGATCAGCAGGACGGAGATAACACGCTTGAAGTTTTTCATCAATGAATCCTCCTCGATGATAGTCAATATTTTACAAATATATTATACCGCGCAAACCGGGTAATGTCAAGGACTTCCGTCAGATTTCGCCGTTTCCGCACAGACGGACGACGAGAGCCGCTGACTGATGCGCCGCGCGAAGCAGAAACGCCGGATAATCCTCGCAGGCATGGCCGTCCGCGCTGTCCGAAATCGAGCGCACGACCGTAAACGGAACGCCGTTCACGTAACAGACGTGTCCGATCGCCGCGCCTTCCATCTCGCACGCGATCGCCCCGAACAGCGCCGTGATCCGCTCCTTCGTGGCCGCGTCATTCACGAACCGGTCGCCCGACGCGATCACGCCGCGCACGTAATGCAGCCCGGCCGCCTGAGCCGCTTCGCACATCCGCTCCGTCAGCTCTTCCGACGCCGGAAGCAGGATCTGATTGATCCCCGAGATCATGCCAACCGGATCGCCGACCGCGCTCGTATCCATATCGTGCTGCACGACGCCCGTGGATAAGGCAACGTCGCCGATCCCGAGTTCCGCCGTGAGCGTGCCGCCGACGCCCGTATTGACGACGACGTCCGGCTGATAGGTCAGGATCATCGTCTGGGCGCACATGGCCGCGAACACCTTGCCGACGCCGCACGTTGCCAGCACGACACGGCTTTCACCGATTCGGCCGAGCACGAAGTCGATCGTACCGACCGTTTCCTTTTTCGTTTCGGTCATGGCCGCTTCGATGGCTTCCGCCTCGACGCCCTTGGCCGCGATAATTCCGTATGTCATCGTTGTAATCACCCTTTGCGTCTGAGCATTCCTTTCAGTTCCGATACCGTCACGATGCGCGTCACGAGCAGTAGCGCCCCGTAGATCACCGCCGCGATGCAGATGGCGACAAGTCCGCCGATCCGCACGCCGAGTTTACCCGAAAGCACCGGGTACA
>JAZUKT010000358.1:0-6882 GCA_045643445.1 Eubacteriales bacterium | reverse complement strand
GAGCAGGAGCCCACCGACGACGGAAAGCGAATTCGACATGACGGACGGCGTATTGAGCGAGGCCAGTTTCAGTCCGTCGAGGGCAAACTCCGTCAGGATGAGCTGAACGAAAATCGGAAGAGAGCCCGGTTCGTCCGGGACAAGGAAGGTGAGCCACGGCGGCAGCGTCTCCGCGTTCATGACAGCGAGATACCAGAGCGGAACGGCGATCACCGACAGCCAGAAAATGAGATGCCGCAGAATACGGAGATAGGAGCCAGTGAGCGGCGGAAAATAGAAGTCGTCCGTCTCCTGCAGAAAGTCGAACAGCGAGGTCGGAAAGATCATCGCCTCCGGGCTGTTATCGCAGAGGACGATCACGCCGCCTTCGAGCAGGATTGCAGCCGCCGCGTCCGGTCTCTCCGTCGAGCGGATCTTCGGGAACGGATTATACCAGTGCGTGCGGATGAGCGATTCGGCCAGGCTCTGGTGACCGAGGACAAGCGAATCCGTATCAAGCGAGGCGAGCTTATCGCTCAGCCGCCGGACGTAGTCGTCATCCGCCCGCTCCTTCATATAGCAGACGGCGACGTCCGTTTTCGTGCTCTTTCCCACGTTGACGTAATGGATCGTCAGCGCGGGGTCGCGGATCCGGCGGCGCACCATGGTGATATTCGTAATGAGCGCTTCCACGAATCCGTCCCGGCTGCCGCGCATGACCTTATCGTTCTCCGGCTCCTCGGAATCCCGTCCGGGATACGTTCTGAGGTCAAGAATCAGCGCATCCGGGCCGAATCGGTCGCAGAAAACGACGGTACACCCGCTCATCAGCATAAGCGTACACTGATCGAACGAGTCGCTGACGTCTACCTCCACGGCGGTGATATGCTTTTCGGCGAAGGAACGTGCGTCGCCTTTTTCCCCGCTTCCCCAGTCCTTCACCGTCACGAGATAGGTGAGCAGTTTCTGCAGGGTCTCGCCCTTGATGAAGCCGTCGAGATAATAAAGCGTGACCGACGCGTCCGCGATCTTCATATTTTTGCGGATCAGATCAAAATTTTCGTCCGGCGAAAGGATCCCGTCAAACCGTTCGAGATTGGCTTTGTGATCCGCGCTGAGCCGTTCGTTTTCCATAAAAAGCCCCCGTCCATCAGTCTTTTCCACAGTATGGACGGGGGTTCGTCGGTTTATGCAGTTCTTACCGTTTCGGTTTATTCGGATCCTTGAAAAACTGATAATAATAGCACGGGATCATGCCGTTATAGAGCTTGCGGATCTTATCGGCGCGGCGGCCGTACAGTTCGGGGAAACGCTCGTTCTGCGTGATGACGTAGATCTGCCAGCGGTCGAGGCGTCGGAAGGCGTCGCCCATGGCGCGGTACAGTTCCTCCGCCTGCTCAAGCGTCAGCAGCCGGTCTCCGTACGGCGGATTCGTGACGATCGTGCCGCGGCGTCCCATCGTATCGATATCGAGCGCGTCCATCTCGAAGACGTTGATCCGATCCCGGACGCCCGCTCGCTCTGCCGCTGCCGACGCGATCTCGACGCACTTCGGATCAAGATCGGTGGCGTAGGCCTCAAACGCCGTATCGCGGATGATCGCCGCTTCGGCTGATTCACGAGCCGAAATCCAGCTTTCTTTCGGGAAAAGCGGATAGGATTCGGCGGCGAACGTGCGGCGAAGTCCCGGCGCGATATGCTTCATCTGCATGGCGGCCTCGATGGCGATCGTGCCGGAGCCGCAGAACGGATCCCACAGCAGGACGTCCTCTCTCGGTCGCGCCAGTCTGACCATTGCGGCGGCAAGCGTTTCCCGGATCGGCGCCTCCACCGTCTCCGGCCTGTACCCCCGTTTATGAAGCGGCGTGCCGGACAAATCGATCATGAGCGCGGCGCGATCTTTGAAAAGGAAAAATTCGACCTTATAGCGCGTCCCCGTCTCGGGAAGCTGTGTCAGTCCGTATGCCGCGCCGAGCCGTGTGCAAATCGCCTTTTTGACGATGCGCTGGCAGTCCGGCACGGAGAAAAGCGTGCTCTTGACGGCATGTCCGCTCACCGGGAACTCGTCGTTCCGTCCGATGACCGATTCCCACGGCAGTTCCTTCGTCCCGTCGAACAATTCGGTGAAGGTCTTCGCTTCGAACGTGCCGAGATTCAAATAGAGCCGCTCCGCGTACCGCAGGTTGATATTGCAGACGGCCGCGGCATTTTCGTCGCCCGCAAAGGTGATCCGCCCGTCCATATTGTCGATCCGCTTATAGCCGAGCGCCTCGATCTCTTCGCCGAGCAATCCTTCAAGGCCGAAAAGGCAGGTCGCCGTATAGTTGAGATTCATGAATTCGTTTTCTCCTCGCTGGTTTTCTGCATGGTGAACGTGAATCGGCACCATGATCCGTATTCGCTTTCGACGCCGATCGTTTCCCCGTGCGCCTCGATGATCGTGCGGGCAATATAAAGGCCGAGTCCCGTACCCGATCTATCCAGTCCGCGGCTCTTGTCGCTCTTATAGAAGCGGTCGAACACGTACGGCAGATCCTCCGGCGCAATGCCGTCGCCCTCGTTAGTGACGGAGACTGTCACCTGCCGCCCGTTTTCTTTGACCGAGATGAGATATTTTCCGCCCGGCCGTGCGAATTTGATCGCGTTGTCGCAGAGGTTATAGAACACCTGATGGATGGCGTCGCGGTCGCCCGTAACGAAAATATTTTCGCTGTCGCAGTCAAAACCGACGTCGAGCCCTTTTTCTTCGAGCCGCTGTTCCGACGAGACGATGATCTCGCGCGCCATGCGGCAGATATCGAACGGTTCCATGACGAATTTGCGCTCGCCCGCCTCGATCTTCGTGATATCGAGCAGATCCGCGACAAGGCGCGAGAGACGCTTCACTTCGGAGGATATAACTCCAAGATAGTGCGGGACTTTATCCTGCGGGATCGCGCCGTTCTGGATGCTCTCAATGAAGCCGAGAATTGTCGTCATCGGCGTCCTGAGATCATGCGAGACGTTTGCGAGAAACAGGCGGCGCGTCTCCTCGCTGTGTCCAAGCGAATCCGCCATTTTATTGAAGCCGTCCGCCAGTTCCGCGACCTCGTCGTTTCCGCTCACCTCGACCCGCGCGTCAAACTGCCCGGCGGCAAATTCCCGCGAAGCTTCGGTCATGGCGTGCAGCGGCGAAGTCAGCCGTTTCGTGATGAAATAGACGGCGATGAGGGCGGCGATCATCAGAAACACGGTGGACGCTATGATGGATTTGATCATCGCGCCGAGCAATTCGTCCGTCTTCTGATCGGGCACACAGGTCATGACCGAGCCGACCGTCCGGCCGTCGCGCGTCATGATCGGCTGCATATAAATCCGATGCTTTTCTTTGAAAAATCCGTCGAGCGTATCGCAGCGCGTCACGTTCCCGCCTTCGGTCAGCTGATCCGTGACTGCTGCGGGATAGGTGAGCAACACGTTTTCGTCCGTCCGCCAGGTATCCGCCGCTTCCCGGCCGCCGATCAATTGAATGATGCCCTCGCCGTCCGCGACGAACAGCACCATATCGTCCGTATTCGCCGTCATGGCGTCGAGCACCGGCTGAATCCGCCCGGCGGAATCGTTCAGGTACTGCCCGAAACTGTTCTCCCCGCTGTCGCCGTAATCCTTCGTCATGAAGGAGACAGACTCATAGGCGACGCTCTCAAGCGCACGGTTTTTATTATTTCCGTCGTAGTTGTTCACGAGAGACGTGACGATAGCCGCAGAGAAAAAAGCGCTGAGGACGATGATCAGCATGAAAGCGGTGATATATTTGACAAATACGCTTTTGAACATATCGCTCTCCCGTTTCCGGCATTCCCCGGCAAAAACATCCGGGATTGACGTATCCCGCCAACCCCGGCCGCTGTTTTACTGAATCAGTTCAAATTTATACCCGACGCCCCAGACTGTCTTGAGCGTCCATTTATCCGACACGCCCTCCAGCTTCTCGCGGAGACGCTTTACGTGCACGTCCACCGTTCTCGAGTCGCCGAGGTAATCAAAACCCCAGACCTTATCGAGCAGCTGATCGCGCGTGAAGACACGGTTGAAGTTCGACGCGAGGAAGTAGAGCAGTTCCAGTTCCTTCGGCGGGATGTCCACCGTCTTGCCGCGCAGTTTCAGTTCGTACTTCTGACGGCTGATCTCGATATTTTCAAATTTGATCGTTTCGTCGTCGTTCTGATTGTCGTGCATGGAATAGCGGCGCAGCACCGCCTTGATCCGCGCGGACAGTTCCTTCATATCAAAAGGCTTGACCACGAAGTCGTCCGCTCCGAGTTCCAGTCCGACGACCGTATCGAGCACTTCGTCCTTCGCCGAGATCATGATGACCGGCTTCGACGAGATCGCGCGGATCTCCCGGCAGACCTGGTTTCCGTCCTTATTCTTCGGCAGCATCAGATCGAGCAGCACAAGGTCAGGCTCGTACATCTTGAAATAACTCATTCCTTCGATGCCGTCGGCAGCCGTTTTGACTTCATAACCTTCATTTTCAAAATAATATCTCAGCAGATCGCAGATATTGGGATCGTCGTCAATCACAAGCAGTTTTGTTCCCATTTTGATTCCTCGCATTTCTCTCTTGTTTCAACCCGGAGCAAATTCAGTCGGTTGTCCGGTCTTTTTTGGCAAAACGATGAACAAATTGTATATGAATCCGGAACAATTATATTACAAATATATGTCCGTGTCAAGAGGATTCTTAAAATAAATTTTACAACTGCCGCATGACGGCTTCCGGTCCATACGGTGACAGACGTATGAAATTCCGGTGAAATTTCCCTGTTCTACTTGCATCTTGCGGCCAAAACGTGTATAATTGATGTAATTCATAAACAGAATCCAAACTCGTGAAAGGACTGCCGTCTCTCCCGGCACGGTATTTTCCATGAAACTCGGCATCATCGGCCTTCCCAACGTAGGCAAAAGCACGCTTTTCAACGCCCTCACGGGTGCCGGCGCTCCCAGTGCCAACTATCCGTTCTGCACCATCGACCCGAACGTCGGTGTGGTTCAGGTTCCCGACGCCCGTCTCGACCGGCTCGCCGAAATGTATTCGCCCGAACTCTACACGCCCGCCGTCGTCGAATTCGTTGACATTGCCGGTCTCGTGCGCGGCGCTTCCAAGGGCGAAGGTCTCGGCAACAAGTTCCTCTCGCACATCCGCGACGTAGACGCCGTGGTACACGTGCTCCGCTGCTTCGAGGACGGCGATATCATTCACGTGGACGGCTCGGTCGATCCGATCCGCGACCTCGAAACGATCAACATGGAACTGATCTACGCCGATATCGAAGTGCTCGAAAAGCGCATCGAGAAGACGCAGAAACTCCTCAAGAGCGACAAGACGCTCGGCGCTCAGCTCGATCTCTTCAACCGGATCCTTGCCGCGCTCAACGAAGGAAAAACCGCACGCAGTCTCGAATTCACCGACGACGAGCGCGCGATCTGCGACGAACTCAATCTCTTGACGTACAAGCCGATCCTCTACGTCGCCAACGTAAGCGAGGACGAAGCGGCAGGCGTTTCCGACGACAACGTTTATTTCAAACAGCTCAAGGCCGCGGCCGATGCGGAAGGCGCCGAGGTCATCCCGGTATGCGCCGGTATCGAAGCGGAAATCGCGGAACTCGATCCCGAAGAAAAAGCGCTCTTCCTTGCCGATCTCGGCATCACCGAAAGCGGTCTCGACCGGCTCATTCAGGCCAGCTACCGCCTGCTCGGCTACATCAGTTATCTGACGGCCGGACCGAAGGAAGTACGCGCCTGGACCATCGTGAACGGCACGAAGGCTCCGCAGGCCGCCGGCAAGATCCACAGCGACTTCGAGCGCGGCTTCATCCGGGCGGAAATCGTTTCGTTCGACGCGCTCATGGAATGCGGCTCGATGGCGGCTGCCAAGGAACGCGGTCTCGTCCGCAGTGAAGGCAAAGACTACGTCATGCAGGACGGCGACGTGGTGCTCTTCCGCTTCAACGTCTGATTTTTCCATAAGAACAAGTTGCCCTCCGTGGTCTGAGCGGCCAATCGGGGGGCACTGTCAATTCTATCCGTGATTTGATCACGTCATACGCCTGACGGAGGTTTTCATCATGACGGTACGCGAATTCTATCAGAAAATACTCGATCTCTGCCCCGAGGCCAGACCGGAGAGAACCTGCGACGGCGTTCTCTGCGGCGACCCCGATGCGGAAATAAAAAAAGCCGGCGTATGCTTCGTGGCAACGGCCGAAATTATTCAGACGGCGATCGACGCGGGATGTAATCTGCTGATCTGCCACGAGGGTCTCTTCTCGGGAGACGACAGCGATTACGGCGCTTATTATCAGGTGGTCATCGACAAGAAGCAGGCGCTCATCGACGAGAGCGGCATGACAATCCTGCGGCTGCACGATCACGCGCATCTGGCCGATCCCGACTTCATTCACGAGGGCTTCCTCAGAAAGCTCGGTCTCGAATTTGCCGAGCGCGAGAAGCCCGAAAGCTTTGCCGTTTCGCGGTACGTACTGAAGGAGCCGATCGCGCTCTCCGACCTTGCGAAACTGATCCGCGAGCGCGTGACGCACTGCCCCGTCGGTCTGATCGGCTGCCCGGACGTGACCGTTCGCTCCTTCATGATGTGTCTCGGTCACGTCAACAACCGCCGGATCGAGCGGATGTACGTGCGTGACACCGATCTCTTCATCGGCGGCGAGGCGGACGAGCTCGGGCAGATGGAATTCGTGCGCGAGGCCGCGTTCTTCGGCGAAAAGCGCGCAATGCTCCTGCTCGGCCACTGCGGTTCCGAATTCAGCGGCATGGAATATATGGCCGAATTCATCCGTCAGTGGTTCCCCGCCGAATTTCTGCACGTCGGTTCCGTTTACACGTTCGTCTGAT
>JAZUKT010000357.1:0-11754 GCA_045643445.1 Eubacteriales bacterium | reverse complement strand
CAAGTGCAGAGCAAAGTTTTCATAACGGCAAAGCCGAGAGCGTTAGGTGTTCTGTTGACGTGGGCGATGGCGTTTGGTATTCCGCATGGGTGATGAATTGCATAGTTTTACTACCTATATCACCGCTTCGCGCCACGGCGGGGGTTTTCAGGGTCTCGGCGGCCCCTGAAAACCTCGGAAACGATTTCCTGAGGCTCTGAAACGCCTATAATTGATGGTTTGAATCTTGTCATCCTATCCCCTCCATAAAAGTTCTTGCCAGGCTTCTTTCAAGAAGCCGCGTTTCCCCTCCTTGCATATCCACGCGATTTATGTTACAATAGTCATATATCGAAACAAGGGAGAGAATGAGATGAAGAAAGTGCTGTGTCTGATGCTGACGCTGATGATGGTGGTGCCGCTCGTGACGTCGTGCCGGAAGGACGGATCGGTCGGTGAGACCGCGGGAGAGGCTGTTACTGCCGAAGACGACCGGTTTGCGGGCATCCGTTACAACGGCCGATCGCTCAACATCCAGAACTCAATCGATCAGGCGACGGCGGCGATGACCTCCTCGAACGCCTACATCGAAGGCTCCGAAGAAGTGACCGGCGACGCGGCGCTCGATTCCGCCATCCGCCGCAACAACAGCGTGGAAGAACTGCTCGACGTTGATCTCGTTTTCTCCCCCGTCGCGTACAACTACGGTGACGTGCCCGCCGAAATGCGCCAGCTCGTCCTCTCCGGCGACGCGACCTATCAGCTCATCATCAACGACATCTGGGGCTGTATGCCGCTGACCGCCGAGGGCATTTTCCGCAACGTCGCGTCGGGCGGCTCCGTCTTCGATTTCTCCGAGCCGTGGTGGTATGACGACTTCATGTCCGACATTTCCCTTGACACCGACCGCATTTCCTGCCTCGCCGGAGACTTCTTCCTCGATCACCTCCGCAACACGCACTGCCTCGTCATGAACAAAACCGTTTACAGCGATCTGTACGGCGATCCCGACGCAGTCTATCAGTCCGTGCTGGACGATGACTGGACGATCGACGACTACAACCGCCTCGCCGACGGCGCGTATCTCGATCTCGACGGCGACGGCGAAGTCGGTCCCAACGACCAGTTCGGCTCGATCGGTCACACGATGTGGTCCTGCTGCATCCCGTGGCTGATCGCGGGCGATCCCGGCTACATCGAGCGCGACGAGGACGGGCATCCCGTGCTCACCGTGGACAACGAAAACTCCTACACCCTCGCCGAAAAACTCTGCCATCTGTACGCGAGCGACGCGACCGTCTTTACCCCGGACGACGACGGCGCGCCGACTGTGAAACTTGCCTCCGGGCAGGCGCTGTTCCTGCTCGGCAGCCGACTCGGCTCGCTCGAATCGGGCGGACTGCGCGGCATGGAGGCGGATCTCGCCGTTCTGCCCTACCCGAAGCGCGACGACACGCAGGCGACCTACGTTTCCGCGATCCACGACACGACGGAGATCGGTTTCATTCCGGCAACGGTGGGCGACGCGGATATGCCGTTCCTCTCGACCGTGATCGAAGTCCTCTGCCGCGAGACGAACCGGCAGGTGCTCCCCGTCTACTACGAATCCTCGCTCAAGATCAAATACACACGCGACAAGCTTTCCGGGCAGATGATCGACATCATTCACGACCATTACGGAAGCGGATTCGCTCTTACGTGGTCGGTCTCCCTCGGCGACTATCTCCTTTACAGCACGCTCTACAACTGCATTGCGGAGAACTCGACGCATCTTGCCTCGAAGCTCAAGAGTCAGAAGAAGCAGGCGAATGCGAAACTGGCGGCTCTCATCGAGCAGGTGGAGAGGCTGGAGAACTGAAGCTATACAATAGAATCAAGCAAGTGCCGGGCATGGGTTCGGCGCTTGCTTGTTGGTTCTTTTGGGGGATTTTTGTAGAGAAGTCTGCGGGCTTCTCTATTTATTTTTTGCCTTCCGCAGGCGGCGCACAAGAGGTGTTCGCGCGACCTGCCCACCTCGGAAACGCTCTTCTGAAGCTCTGAAACGCCTTTGTTTTGAGAGTTTGACCTTGTCCATCCCTACCCATCCATTAAAGTTTTCGCCAGGCCTTTTCCAAAAGGCCGCGTATCCCCTTTTCCAAAAGGCCGCGTTCCCCTCTTGCATATCTGTGGAATTTGTGCTACAATAACTATATATACCCTAAAGTGGGGGAGAATGACATGAAGAAACTGATTTGTCTGATATTAGCGTTAGTAATGACGATGCTGTCGCTCTGTGCCTGTGCGGTGCAGGAAGATCCCAAAGAGACGGCCGACACGTCCGCCATCGACACGGCGGAGACCGAGACGACCGAGCCCGATCCGTTTGCGGGTGTTGATTTTGACGGCGAGACGTTCGACATCCACACCTCCGTCAATCAGGCGACGCTGTCGATGTCCTCGTCGAACCTCTTCATTGAAGGCTCCGAGGAGCTGACCGGCGACGCGGCGCTCGACTCCGTCCTGAAGCGGAACAACGACGTCACCGACCGGCTGAACATCACCCTCTCCTACGCCGAAAACGATTTCCCCTACACGGACGTAGCGAAGGAGATCCGCCAGCTCGTGCTTTCGGGCGACGACACCTACGAGCTGATCATCAACGACATGTACGGCCTCGTGCCGGTCACGACGGAAGGCCTCTTCCGCAACACCATGGGCGAAGAGAATTTCGACTTCACCGCGCCGTGGTGGTACGACGACTTCATGTCCGACATCTCCCTCAACTCCAATATGCGCTTCACGCTGGCAGGCGACTACTTCATTGATATGCTCCGCTGCACGCACTGCCTCGTCATGAACAAGGACATCTACCGCGACGTCTGCGGCGATCCCGACGAGCTGTATCAGTCCGTCCTTGACCGCAATTGGACGATCGACCGGTACATGGAACTCTGCGACCTCGCCCACATCGACAAAAACGGCAACGGCGAGCGCGATCCCGACGACCAGTTCGGCACCGTCTCGTTCGAGATCTGGGGCTCCCTCATCCCGTGGGTCATTTCGAGCGATCCCGGCTTCATCGACCGCGACGACGAAGGCTATCCCGTCATCACCGTCGATAACGAAGTCTCCTACTCGCTCACCGACAAGCTGATTGCGCTCTTCAACAGCCCGTCGAACTACATCGAAGTCGATACGGACGAGCTCTCCTGCATCAATCTGTTCGCGTCGGGCGGCTCGCTCTTCCTCCTGTATCAGCGGCTCGCTTCGCTTGAATCCGCCGTGCTCCGCTCCACGGACGTAGACCTCGCCGTGCTGCCGTATCCGCTCCGCGACGAAACGCAGAAGGAATACGTCACTTCCACGCACGACACCGCCGAGCTCGGCTTCATCCCGATCTCCGTGCCGTCCTCCGCCATGCCGTTCGTTTCCACCGTCATCGAAGTCCTCTGCCGCGAAACGAACCGTCAGGTGCTCCCCGTGTACTACGAATCCGCGCTCAAGATCAAATACACCCGCGACCAGCTCTCCGGGCAGATGATCGACATCATCCACGACCACTATGCAACGGCTTCGCCCTCACGTGGTCGCCCGCTCTCTCCCTCGTCTTCGCGCAGAACACCTTCTGTATTTCCGTAACGAACGGCGCCAACACGTTCGCCTCCGACTACAAGAAGGTCGCCAAAACCGCCGGCCGCCAGCTCACGAACTGCATCAACAAATCCGAAGACGTCATCTACGCGCAGTCCGAGCAGGAAAAAAACGGCCGCTGACCGATCCCGAATCCATAATCCGATAGGAGAACTCATATGAAAAAAGCTCTTTGTCTGCTGCTTGCCCTGCTGATGATCGCGGCCTCCCTCGCCGCCTGCGCGAAGGATGAAGATCCCGCCGAAACGACGGACCCCGCCGAATCGCAGAAGGAAACCGAGCCGGAAGAAAACGACCCGTTCGCCGGCGTAAACTATGGGGGCGAAACATTCGATATCTACACTTCCGTCAATCAGGCGACCGTCTCGATGTCCTCCTCGAACAACTACATCGAAGGGCCCGATGAAGTGACCGGCGACGCCGCCCTCGACACCGCCCTCAAGCGGAACAACGACGTCATGGAACGGCTGAATATCAATTTCAGCTACAATCAGGTAGACCTCAACCACGAAGACGTGGCGCAGGATATCCGCCAGCTCGTGCTCTCCGGCGATACCACGTATGAGCTGATCATCAACGATATCTGGGGCCTCGTGCCGATCACGCCGGAAGGACTGTTCCGCAACTCCCTCGACGGCGAAGCCTTTGACTTCGATCAGCCGTGGTGGTACAGCGACTTCATGTCCGATATCGCTCTCAACACCAATATGCAGTTCGCGCTCGCGGGCGACTATTTCATTGATATGCTCCGCTGCACGCACTGCCTCGTCATGAACAAGGACATCTACCGCGATCTGTACGGCGATCCCGACGACGTTTATCAGACCGTTATCGACCGCGGCTGGACGATCGACAAGTATCAGGAGATCGTCTCGAAGGCGTACATCGACAAAAACGGTAACGGCGAAGCGGACGAGGACGACCAGTACGGCTCCGTGGCCTACGGTTACTGGGGTCCGCTGATCCCGTGGGTCATCTCGGGCGACCCCGGCTTCATCGACCGCGATGAGGAAGGCTATCCCTTCATCACCGTGAACAACGAGCGTTCCCTCCTCCTGCTCGAAAAGCTGAATACGCTCTTCCACGATCAGTCGAGCTACATCATCGAAGATACGGAAGAGCAGGTCTTCATCAATATGTTCACGTCCGGCAATTCGCTCTTCCTCTGGTATCAGCGGCTCGCTTCGCTTGAATCCGAATCGCTCCGCCGCACGGACGTTGACCTTGCCGTCCTGCCGTACCCGATGCTCGACGAAAATCAGAAGGATTACGTCACCTCCACGCACGACACCGCGGAACTCGGCTTCATCCCGATGACGGTGGCAAACGAGAATATGCCCTTCGTCTCGACCGTTATCGAAGTCCTCTGCCGCGAAACGAACCGGCAGGTGCTCCCGACCTACTATGAATCCTCGCTCAAGATCAAGTATACCCGCGATAAGCTCTCCGGCCAGATGATCGACATCATCCACGACCATTACGGCAACGGATTCGCGCTCGCGTGGTCGGGCGGTCTCGACGGTATCTTCCTCAGCAACACCTTCCGCGACTGCATCGTCGCCAACGACACGAACTTCGCGTCCGAATACAAGAAACTCGAAAAGACGGAACAGCGTATGCTCAAGAATTTCATCAAGAAATCCGAGGACGTCCTGTTCAGCCAGTCCCAGCAGCAGAACGGCCAATAAGCCTCATCCGTAACCACCGAAAGGATCTGACACCATGCTGAAAAAATCGCTTTGCCTCTTTCTCGCACTTCTGATGCTATCGCTTTCCCTCGCCGCCTGCGCGAAGGAAGGAGATCCCGACGAAACGACGGACACCGCCGAATCGGCTAAAGAAACCACACCCGACGAAAACGATCCGTTCGCGGGCGTAGACTTCAAGGGCGAATCGTTCGATATCTACACCTCCGTCAACCAGGCAACCGTCTCCATGGTCTCCTCCAACGTCTTCATCGAAGGCTCCGAGGAATTGACCGGCGACGCCGCCCTTGACACCGTTCTGAAGCGGAATGACTACGTCAGCGAACTGCTCGACGTCAATTTCACCTACGCGCCGGCTGACTACAACTGCGAAGAAGTCGCCGCCGCCGTCCGTCAGCTCGTTCTCTCGGGCGACGATACGTTCGAACTGATCATCAACGATATGTACGGCCTCGTGCCGATCTCGCCGGAAGGGCTGTTCCGCAACACCCTCGACGAGGAAAACTTTGATTTCACCGCGCCGTGGTGGTACGATGACTTCATGTCCGACATTTCCCTCAACGCGAATATGCGCTTTGCGCTCGCCGGCGACTACTTCATCGACCAGCTCCGCACGACGCACTGCCTCGTCATGAACAAGGATATCTACCGCGACATCTGCGGCGATCCCGACGAAATGTATCAGGACGTCATCGACCGCAAGTGGACGCTCGACCGGTATATTGAACTGAACGAGCTCGCCCACATCGACAAAAACGGCAACGGCGAACGTGACAGCGAAGACCAGTACGGCTCCATCGGCTGGGAAGTCTGGGGTTGCCTGATCCCGTGGGTCATCTCCGGCGACCCCGGCTTCATCGAACGCGACGCGGAAGGCTATCCCACGATCACGATCGACAACGACAAATCCTACACGCTGATCGAAAAGCTGAACACCATCTTCAACAACGACGCAAGCTGGGTCGAAATGGGCAACACCGAGCAGGATTACAACACGATGTTCACCTCCGGCTACGGTCTCTTCCTCTGGTATCAGCGTCTCGCGTCTCTTGAATCCGCTACGCTCCGTCAGGCCGACGTTGACCTTGCCGTTCTGCCGTATCCGCTCCGCGACAGCACGCAGCCGGATTACGTCACCTCCGCGCACGACACCACGGAGATCGGCTATATCCCCGTTTCCGTGCCCGGCTCCTCCATGCCGTTCGTCACGACCGTCATCGAAGTCCTCTGCCGCGAAACGAACCGTCAGGTGCTCCCTGTGTACTATGAATCTTCGCTCAAGATCAAATATACGCGCGATAAACTCTCCGGCCAGATGATCGTCATTATCCACGACCATTACGGCAACGGATTCGCCCTCATGTGGTCTCTGCCGCTCAACGGCGTGTTCCTGCACGGCACGTTCCTCGGCTGCGTCCGCGAGAATTCCAACGCCTTCGCCTCGAAGTGCAAGAAGGTCCTCAAGACCGCGTCGCGTCAGCTCACCAACTACATCAACAAATCCGAAGACGTCATCTACGAGCAGAAGATCCAGGACGAAGCAGGCAACTAATCCGATCCCATAAAAACAAATCCCGTCGGACAGCAGAAACGCTGACTGACGGGATTTTTGTATGGGCGAGAATCACAGCACGCCGAGGTGCTCGAGCAGGATTTTGATCCCCATGAGGATGAGGACGGCGCCTCCGACGATTTCGGCCGGGCGTTTGAAGCGTGCGCCGAAGACGGAGCCGATCTTCGCGCCGACCGTCGAGAGGACGAACGTAACGACGCCGATGAAGAGGACGGCCGGAACGATGCTGACGTGCAGGAACGCGAACGTCACGCCGACGGCTAGCGCGTCAATGCTCGTGGCGGCGGCGAGAAGGAACATGGCTTTCACGCTGAACGAGGCATCGACGGATTCTTCCTCTTTGGAGAGGGCTTCGCGGATCATATTGCCGCCGATGGCCGCGAGGAGGATGAAGGCGATCCAATGATCGACGGAGGTGATATAGGACTCGAACTGGGTGCCGAGCAGGTAGCCGATGAGCGGCATGACGGCCTGAAAGACGCCGAACCAGACGCCGCAGGAGAGGGCGTGTTTGGCTTTCAATTTACCGACGGAGAGGCCTTTACAGATGGAGACGGCGAACGCGTCCATCGAGAGGCCGACGGCGATAACGAACAATTCCCAGAGGCTCATATGGGCGGCCTCCCTTCTTTTCTGAAATGATACCCTTGTATTATAGCACAGGGCGCACGCAATGTCAAACATCTATCGCTTTTATGGGGGATTTTGGTAGGAAAGCCTGCGGGCTTTCCAAATTTTATTTTCTGTCCTCCGCGGACGGCGCACAAGAGGCCTTTCCGGCGAGGCCTCTTGTGAATCACCCGCCGTTCAGGGGGAAACCGTCGTTGCCGACATGGTTTCCCCCTTGAAAATCCCCCTTCCTGCCGGCTGCCGCCGGAAATGAAGTTTCAGGGATAGATCGGGAGCGAGCAAAGAGCGTTTGTTCATAAAGCGAGTGCAGAGCGCTTCTTTTCATTATGCTGCCGCGGGCGAGGACGTTTGGTATCCTCCCCGGCGGATGAATTGCAGAAATTTTATACCTATATCACCGCTTTTCTCTACGGCGTGGGTTTTCAGGGTCTCGGCGGCCCCTGAAAACCGCGTTAACGCTCTTCTGAGGCTCTGAAACGCCTTTATTTCATGAGTTGAAACCTTGTCCAACCCATACCCATCCATAAAAGTTCTTGCCAGGCTTCTTTCAAGAAGCCGCGTTTCTCCTTTTACTCCGTCCTAAGCGCCACGACCGGGTCTTTCTTGGCGGCGCTGCGGGAAGGAATGATGCCGGAGAAGAGGGTGAGGAGCACGCTGATGAGGACGAGGATGACGGCAGTCGGGATCGGGAGATGTGCCGAGAGGTTGCCGAGCCCCGTCAGGTGATGGAGGATCATATTGATCGGGATGCAGAGGAGGTAGGTGATCCCCACGCCGAGGACGCCGGAGGTAAATCCGATAATGACCGTTTCAGCGTTAAACAGCTGGGCGACATTCTTCTTCGACGCGCCGATCGCACGCAGGATACCGATCTCCTTCGTCCGCTCCTGCACCGAAATCAGCGTAATAACGCCGATCATGATCGAGGACACGATGAGCGACACCGCCACGAAGGCGATCAGTACGTACGTGATCGCGTCAATGATCGTCGTGATCGAGGACATCATGATCCCCACGTAGTCCGTGTATTTGATCTGCTCGAGCTCGCCGACCGTACCGTTGTAATCGGCGATCGCCTCTTCGAGCAGATCCTTGTCGGCAAACGACGCCGCGTACAGATTCACCGTGGACGGCACGTCCTGCGATACCCGATCCATCGCGCGCATATTCCGCTCGTACGTCGAATCCGAGAATTCCAGCATCTCGCCGTACCAGCGCGCGCAGTCTTCTTCCGTGAACGACGCCTTTTCAGCCTCCAGCGCCGCCAGCAGCTGCTCCGCCGGAAGCGCCGTCATCTGCGCCGCCACCGCCGCCGTCATCTGCTGCTCATATTGCTCCGCGATGCCGCCTGCCAGCAGCCCCGCCAGATCTTCGTCGCTCATCGAGGCGAGATAGCCCCGCACCGTCGCGTCGTCCATGCCCGTTTCGGCCGCCATCGCCGCCGCCAGCGTATTCTCCTGCGCCGCACGGTCCATCGTGCCGAGCACCTGCGCCACGTACGCTTCCACCGCAGCCGGATCCGGGACGCTCTTCATTTTGATATACGTCTCCGCCTTTTCGTCCGGCGTCAGTCCGTCGAGCCAATCGAGGAATTTCTCCGCCTTTTCGCTCTCCGTCAGCGCGCCGTCTTCATCCCGGAACGGCAGTCCCGTGAAAATATCCACCGCCGGATCGGCCTCCTGCGCCAACACCGCCGCCGACTCCGCCGTCTTGTCGATCACGTATGCCGTCAGCGCCGACGTGTAGCCGATCGAGCCGCGCCCGGACGCCGATACCGCGTTCTCCGACGGCTTCGCAATGCCGACCACGTGCAGCGTCAGCGCGTTGTCATAGAGATATTTCAGTCCCGCGTCCGTCTGGCGGAGATCCGTGAAGAGCCCCGTCGTCTCGTCGCGCGTGTACGCATCCGCCGGGAGCACCACGCGGAAATCAAGCCCGCACAGCTCCTCGTACGTGAAGCGATGCTGCTCGTAGTCGATCACGGTCTGATTCAAGGCCGCCTCAACGAGCGCACTGATCTCTTCCTCCGGCTTCAGGCCGAGCGCGTACAGCGTCATATCGTCAATTTCATTCTTTTCATCCACGAACAGCACGACCTCATCGAACTTCTCCGGCCAATTTCCGTAGATCACGTCGTACTGCCGCATCGTCACGTCCGAGATCGGCTCGCCGTTCCGCCCGGGCAACAGCTCCCGCCAGAGCGAGAACGACATCCCTGCCATGCCGGATCCGCCGAACGACGACAGTCCGCCGCCGACGCCCGCCGATCCGCCGTTCTGCGCCATCGACCGCCCGAGATACCGCGTCATGATATCCCGCGTCATCGCCTCCGCGTCCGAGCGCATGATCACGCCGTCCACGTTCTTCGTGTAGACCTCGAGATCCATGTCATACGTGTACTGCACGCCCGCCAGAGACGCGCCCAGTTTGCCGTCCTCGTTCGTCCGCTCGGATTCCAGCCAGTGGCGGAACGATTCGAGGTCGTTCGTCTGCGTCTCGACCGTGTTCATGGCGTTCATGAATTCGTACAGCATCGCCTTCTGGTACACGGCGTCCTCGTCGTGCTCGCCGATCGACTGCGCGTTGCCCATGAACGTCGTGAGCAGCGAGCCAATGTCAAGACTCTGCGCCTCGATGGTGAGCGGATAGGACGACAGCGTCTCTTCCTGCACCGAGTCGATGAAGTTCGTCGTGCCCTGCGACACCGCGTAGATCAGCGCGATGCCGATAATGCCGATGGAGCCCGCAAAGCTTGTGAGCGCCGTCCGGCCTTTTTTCGTGATCAGATTTTTGAGCGAGAGGGAGAACGACGTGCCGAATTTCATCGACGGTTTGCGCGTGCGCTCCGGCTTCGGAGATTCCGCCGGTTCTGCCGCGGATCGGGTCCGTTCTTCCGCCGCGATCGGGTTCGAGTCGTCGATGATCTCGCCGTCGAGCATCCGCACGATGCGGGTTGAGTAGCGCTCGGCCAGCTCCGGGTTGTGCGTGACCATGATGACGAGGCGTTCCGCGGCGATCTCTTTGAGGATGTCCATGACCTGCACGCTCGTTTCGGTATCGAGCGCCCCGGTCGGCTCATCGGCGAGGATGATGTCGGGATCGTTCACGATCGCACGGGCGATGGCGACGCGCTGCATCTGACCGCCGGAGAGCTGCGCGGGCTTTTTCCTGAGCTGCGAGCCGAGGCCGACACGCTCGAGCGCTTCTTTCGCTTTCTTGCGGCGGATCCGCTTCGGCACGCCGGAAAGCGTCAGCGCGAGTTCTACGTTAGCGAGCACCGTCTGATGCGGGATCAGGTTATAGCTCTGGAACACGAAGCCGATTGAGTTATTGCGGTAGGCGTCCCAGTCGCGGTCGCGGTATTTCTTGGTCGATACGCCGTCGATGACGAGATCGCCCTCCGTGTAGCCGTCGAGGCCGCCGATGATATTGAGCATCGTCGTCTTGCCGCAGCCGGACGGGCCGAGGATCGAGACGAATTCGTTATCCCGGAACGTGAGCGAGACGCCTTTCAGTGCCTGCACAGGCTCGCCGCCCGCCGGGTAGATCTTCGTGATGTTCTTGAGTTCAAGCATATTGGTTCCTCCGATTATTACGCCGGGCGCACTCTGCCGGAGAGATCCTCCCCCCGATGCCCGGCCGACAAACATTTGTACAGATTATATTATAGCACATTTGTCACGATGAGGCAAGTTTTTCCGCATATTTCCGTGGGGAGAGGGGAACGAAGGAGTACGCGGCAGGGGATACGCGGGAGTACGCGGCCTTTTGGAAAAGGCCTGGCGAAAACTTTTATGGAGGGGATAGGATATACTTTGTCCAACTCCCGAAATAAAGGCGTTTCAAAGCCTCAGAAGAGCGTTTCAGCGGTTTTCAGGGACCGCCGAGACCCTGAAAACCCCCGCCATATGGCGAAGCGTGGATTTAGGTATAAAAGCCATGCAATTCATCTGCCGGGGAGGATACCAAGCGCCGTCGCCCGCGGCAGCATAATGAAAAAACTTTGCTCTGCACTCGCTTCACTAACGAACGCTTTCGCCTCAGACCGCCGACCTATTTGACCATTCCCCATTTCCGGCGGCAGCCGGCAGGAAGGGATTCCAAAGGGGAACCATGTCGCTTGAAAAAGTCGCCTTCCGCTGCCGGGGGCAGAGAAAGGAAGGCAACTTTTTACCGCAGCGGTCAAAAATCGGTGAGAGCGCCCCCGCTCGAACTACGATTTTTGGGCACCGCAAG
>JAZUKT010000356.1:0-26876 GCA_045643445.1 Eubacteriales bacterium | reverse complement strand
GAGTCGGCACCCGGGGCTTCGAGCGCCGCCGTGAACGTCATGCTGTCCACGTCCGTGAGATCGACCGTCTGCCGCAGGTCGCAGAGGATGATCCCCGCGATGCCGTCAGCCGGATCGGACTGATCGAACGCGGCGCGCAGGACACGGGTGTAGGTCTCGCTGCCGGGGCGGGTGTCCGCGTCGGTGGTGCAGGAGCAAACGCCGCCGCCCCCTACCCAGCCGAGCGGATGATAAGCGTCCGAGAAATCCCACAGAAGCGTGCCGGCGTCGGAGTCGGTCGCCTCAGCCGAAAAATCGGAGACGGCGCCGCCCGCGTGAACGGAGCTTTTGAGTTTCGAGTAAAAGGCGTGATCGTTTTTGAACGGGAGAGCGCCGAGCGACAGAAACGCCGCATCATAGCCGCGCGCGCCGGCGGAATCCCAGAAAGAACCGAACAGCCCGGCGGCGTAATCGGCGTAGGAGAGCGCCCCGTCTGACGGATGCGTCAGGTAGCCTTCTTCCAGCCGTTCGGGCGTAGGAGACGAGAGGATCATGTCGGCGGATGGCGTCGGCCATTCGAGCTGATTCAGCAGGCGGCTGAAGCGCGCGGGCACGTCAAAGGCGTCCGTATCGGCCGAATCGGTGCACCAGAGCGGCGCCCACGGCATGGAGCCGATCACGTCGAGCCGGGATTCGATCAGGAGCGCCAGGGAAGCGGCGTCCGCATCGGCCGAATCAGCCACATCGAGCGGGACGATGATCAGCGGTGCCTGCATCGAGGACGAAGCGGCGTTGTACGTGAGGCGGCAGCAGTCTCCGAGCGCGGCGGCATAGGCGGAAAGATCGGTGAGATCCGTATCTCCGACGGAGGCGCGGTCGTTGACGGCATAGCCGAGGATGAATCCGGCGGCTGCGTCGTATCGGCGTGCGAGGAAACGGACGACGGCCACGTATTCGCCGCGGGATGCGCTGTCAGTCAGCTTCATGCCGTAGTGATCGGCCGATCCGCCCGCAGTCAGTCCGGGGATCGCCTCTTCGGCGCAGAGCCGCAGATAGACGCGGATCCCGGCGGATTCGTAGAAGGCGATATCCCGGTCAAGCGAGGCGAGCAAATCGCGGTCGAAGGAGAGCAGGCGGTTTTCCGTGCCGTCCGCCGTATAAAGACTGTACGAAACGGATGCGCCGACGCCGGAGTCCGCGCGGAGCAGTTCCCCGAGCGGCACGTCGACGATCACGTGCGAAATGTTTGATTCAAATCCACCGGCGGTGGCGGCGTCAGCGAGTCCCGTCACGGAGAGGGCGGATTCAGCGGCATGACCGGCGTCCGGGCAGCGAGGCGCGGAGAGCGGAAGAAGCGTGCCGTCCTCCGTTTTGAGAGCTGCGAAGAAGAGCGCGTCGGCCGGTGTGATCGGGAACGGCGCCAGATCGACCGTGTACTCAAAGACGGTCGAGAGGCGGATCGAGCCGAGCTCCACGGCGTCGTCAAGGCCGTCGGCCGCAAATCCGGGCAGCGCGCAGAAGACGATGGAAGCGCCGCGGTAATCCGAGAAAACGGTACGTTCCGCCGTGCCGGAAAAGTGCAGTTTGTTTCCGTCGAGGGTGACGGCGCTGACCGTGCCGAGCGACGGATGAGCGGCCGGGACGGACCCGGTTCCGGGGAGAAAGCGGACGGACTCAAGCGTGAAGCCATCCGCCGGGGTGATTTTCGTGAAGGAGAGCGAGTAGGCGGCGACGGATCCGACCGACGGAAGCGGCAGGAGCAGGACGCCGTTTTTCAGCGAAACGGAGGGCGTGGCGGTGAATTTGCCCTTGCCTGCCTCCGTGATGCCGACCGATACGCTGCCGGAGGCGACGCCGTTCAGCCGCAGTTCGATAAACGCGGGGCTGATATTCGCCAGAGCGTCCGGACCCAGGGAAGCCGTGACCGTTACGCGGCCATCTTCATCGGGGATCAGACGGCCGGTGCCCGTGTCTGCGGAGCCTTCCGAAGCATTCAGTGTGGCCGATCCGAAGCGGCGGATGGCGGCGAACCCGTCGGGTACGTCGGTGAGAACGGTCGGCTCGCTCATGCGGATGACGGAGGAACGCGTCTCGGCGGCATGACGGACGGAAACCGACAGACTGATGAGCGCGCCGGAAACGTCCGAGAGATCGGCCGAGACGAGGCTCCAGCTGCCGCCGTTCACGTAAACGGTCGAGGTTTTCACACCGTGCGTCGTGACGAGCGCCAGAGCCACGGTGCTTTCCGATCTGCCGGCCGGATAAAGCCCGAACTGCAGCGTGTTGTAATCGGTCAGATCCGGTCCGGCCTCGGTGAAGTCGACGGAGAATACGGTCACGTTTTCCGCGCCGGTGCCGGAGCCGGGCAGATACGTCCACAGTACGGGACGGGCGGATTCCGTCTCATCCGTCCGCAGATTCGTGCGGGTGTACGATCCGCTGACGGCAATATTTTCGTTCGTAAACGGGAGGATCTTTTCGCTCGCGGTCTCTTCGGCGGCAGGCGCAAAAGCCTCCTCCGTGCCGGTATAGCCGGAGACGGCATAGGCGAGCATCTGTCCTCCGTCGGCCGAAACCATCCCGGTGAGGAGCGGCAGGACGAGCAGAACGCAGCAGAAACAGAGAATAAACGGCAGACGGCGCATCACGGCGATCCTCCGATAATCATGATTATAGTTAGATTGTAGCATATCGTGCGCGCCTTGTCAACAAACGGGCTGTGAATCCGTTCCGGCGCCCACAATATATGGTGCCGCGGTCGGAAAAAAGACCGAAAAAACGGTGAAAAAGCGAGAAATCGAGAGGATTTGCCTATCTAAATTAAAATAATCGGATTTTTTCGAAAAAAGACTTGACAAGGCAGGGAAGAAGTGCTATAATCGCACTGTTCGAAAAAATTTATCAATCGTTATGGAGGAACAACAGTATGTCCACATACATGGCAAAGCCCGAAACGGTAGAACGCAGCTGGTACATCCTTGACGCAGCCGGCAAGCCGCTCGGCAAGACCGCTGTTACCGCCGCCAACATTCTGCGCGGCAAGCATCGTCCGGAATTCACGCCCCACGTTGACTGCGGTGAATACGTCATCATCATCAACTGCGACAAGGCGATCCTGACCGGCAAGAAACTCGATCAGAAGTTCTATCGTACGCACTCCGGCTACATCGGCGGTCTGAAAGAGACCTCCTACCGTAAGCTGATGTCCACGAAGCCCGAATTCGCTATGCAGCTCGCCGTCAAGGGAATGCTCCCGCACAACACGATCGGCGATACCGCTATCACGAGACTGAAGGTCTATGCGGGTTCCGAACACAAGCAGCAGGCTCAGAAGCCTGTTCCGTACGAAGTCGAAATGTGAGAAAGGACGGAGTGAACAATGTATACAAGTGCTAAGCCTTATTTCTATGGTACCGGCAGAAGAAAGAGCTCCGTTGCTCGCGTAAGACTGTATCCCGGCACCGGCAAGATCACCATCAACGGCCGCGACGTAGACGATTACTTCGGACTTGAAACGCTGAAGCTCATCATCAACCAGCCGTTCGGCGTTACCAATACGTTCGGCAAGTATGATATCGTAGCCAACGTCAAGGGCGGCGGTATCTCCGGCCAGGCAGGCGCTATCCGTCACGGTGTATCCCGTGCTCTCCTTCTCGCTGATGACAGCTACCGTACCCTTCTCAAGAAGGCCGGCTTCCTCACCAGAGACCCGAGAATGAAGGAAAGAAAGAAGTACGGTCTCAAAGCCGCACGTCGTGCATCCCAGTTCTCCAAGAGATAAGTTTTCTTTCAGAGATGCTCAAAAACCCCGAAGACACTACGTTTTCGGGGCTTTTTCTATTTCCGGAGTTCGACATTCTCTCTCTGATTTTGATGGACTTTGACAGAATTTGAATGGGTTTATACGGGTTAAATCGGGGTGAAAACCGGTATATAGAGGCCAAATGGGTTAAATGAGGGGTGAAAATCCGGCCATTTTCGAGCTCATTTTCGGCTGATTTTTCGTTTCCGGACAGCCTGATTTCCTCTCCGGTTCGTTTGTCCCAGTTAGACCGAATTTGACGCAGTAAAAATATTTTCGTTTGCCAAGGCGTTCAGCTGATACTGGGCGTTTTTCCTATTTTAGGACTTCGAGAAAAATGGAGGTGCTCTTATGAGCGGATTTATCAAAGACAAGCTCCGCGACTGCCAGTATTGCTGCTACTGGAGCAAGAAGGCATATTAGAGTTATGAACTCCAATATCATGGACGGATACCCTGACGGCGAATGCCCCCAATTTTGCACATTTTCCAAGAAAACAGCACCGTGCTTTTGAAAATCCATGAACGCACTGTTTTCACCACGTAAATTTCTCGCTTTTTCGCAGCGTCCACTTGCTTTTTCTTGGATTTTGTTGTATAATATTAATTTGTAGAATGATATACTCAGCGAAATGTCGGATAACGGCATAGAGGTATCGCAGGATTTCTTTGGAAGAGGTGCGATTATTTTTTTGACTCGGTTTTAGCATTTGCCCATAGTAACGCAAAGGAGAACTTACTTTGAAACAGGATAATCGAAATATCGCATCTGATCTCATCGAAAGCACAGTCAAGGTGATTGCGCGGGATGGCTTTGATAAAGCATCAACCCGAAATATTGCCGGAGAGTGCGGCATTGCCGATGCTTACATCTATGTCCATTTCAAGGACAAAGATGATCTGTTTTCCAAGGCTTTTCAGAAAGAAGATGCTGCACTGGTAAGAGAGATCAAGAAGTATCTGTCTATCTTGAGTCAACCGGGAATAACGAACGAAGATCGTCTTTACTTTCTATTCAGCCAAATGTGGATGCACTTGATCGCGTATCCGGATAGCTGCCGTTTCTATGTTCAGTACTACTATTCCCCATATTATGCGAAGTATTCAGCACAGGAGCATTTAGACCGTTGGATGCCGGTTCTGGAACAGATGAAAACGCTATTTCAACCGGAAGCAGATGTGAGGGCTTTGTTAAGGCTGGCATTAAATACCATGCTCGGTCAGGCAATCAAAGCGGCGGCTGATCCTTCGGGAGATAAAGACAGTATCGCAAGAAACAACTATGTGCTGATTTTGGGTATGTTAAGTGCCAGTCTGTTAGACGAATAATTTTTTCTGTGAGGTACCGGGAGCATGCCGGCCTTAAGGAGTATTTGCAGCTCTATTACAAGAAGAAGAGTGAGAGTAAATGAGAAAAGGGAAAACAGAAACTTCTTTTCCAAGCTTGCCTCAACTGGAAGCAGAACTTGAGCGAGAAGAGTACAGAAGTAAATACAAAAGCACGCTCCGCAGTACGATATCTGTTTTGATCGTTACCGCTGCCGTTGTTGTCCTTTTGGCTTTTCTGATTTTTCCTGTTTTCAGGATATATGGCAGCTCGATGTCTCCGACAGTTAACGAAGGAGAAATTGTCATTTCCCTGAAAGGCAGCAGGTTTGAATGCGGCGATGTCATTGTCCTCTCGTATAACAACAAGCTATTAGTTAAGAGAGTGATAGCGGGCTCGGGCCAATGGTTTGATATGGATCAGGACGGCAATGTATATGTCGATGGTGAATTGATCGACGAACCGTATCACACAAATAAACCGTATGGCGACTGTAACATATCCCTCCCGTACCAAATACCCGATGGACGGTACTTTGTGATGGGCGACAACAGATCAACCAGTCAGGACAGCCGAAACAGCATGGTCGGCTGCATTGCAGAGGAGCAGATTGTCGGAAAAGCGCTTTTCCGTCTGTGGCCTTTCAGCGAGCTTGGATTGATTAACGAAAAATGAATTCCGTTGGAGATGTAAAATGAATAGGGAGTTTCAAACAAAACTGAATGAGTATGCAAAGGCGCGCAAAACGAGGAGGAAATGGCTTACGGTCGTTGCCTGTCTTTGTGCTGTCGTTGCGCTCGGAACTTCCTATTTGCTCATCAACCCGGCGACCACACAGCAGCAGGAAACATTCTGCGGATTTGAAGAGCATAAACATATTGACGACTGCTATGAAAAAGTCCTTGTGTGTCAGCTTTCGGAGGAAGGGCACGAACACAGCGAGGCTTGTTATGAAGAGCAGCCGGTTTTGACCTGTGTGCTTTCTGAAACAGATGGTCACACACATTCCGATACCTGTTATGGTTCGGAGGAGTATCTTTCGTGTGGACTAGAAGAAACAGATGGCCATCAGCACGGTGAAAACTGTTACGGAACAGAACGTGTTCTTATATGTAATGATGCAAACGAGGAACATGTACATACTGACGAGTGCTACGAAGAAAAAGGGATTATAACCTGTAAGATTAATGAGTGTGAACCGCATCACCATGATGAGACCTGTTATTCTACGAGACAAGTGCTTATCTGCGATGAAGCAGCAGCAGCTCCGCACCATCACGCTGAAAGCTGTTATGAAATGCAGATGGTATGCACGTGCGGCTCGGAAGAATGCGAACCCCACCAGCATAGTGAAGAATGCTATGAGATCAATCGTGATCATCTTATGTGCGAACTACCGATTCATGAGCATACGCTGCAATGTTTCTCAAACCCTGATGCCGATGTCGAGACCGCATCGGTATGGGAACGCACTTTTGAAAAAGTTGACCTCACCGGCAACTGGAACGAGGATGTTCTTGCGATTGCCAAGACTCAGCTCGGTTATACCGAGAGTACCGCGAACTATGAGGTGCAGGAAGACGGTAAGACTATAAAGGGCTATACCCGTTATGGAGCCTGGTATGGGGATGCCTACGGCGACTGGTGTACTATGTTCTGCTTCTTCTGCATGAACTACGCGGATGTGGATAGGGACCTGATTCCCTATGAAGCTGGATGCCAGAATTGGATCAAAAAGCTTATTTCTGAAGAGTATGACCTGTACCACAGTGCTGATACATATCTCCCTGCACCCGGCGACCTTGTCTTTTTTGATTGGGATCAGGACGGAAGTGCTGACCATGTCGGCTTCGTGTGCGAAGTGACGGAGGCAACGGAGAATGAAACTGCAAAGATCCGTACAATCGAGGGCAACAAATCCGACTGTGTGAAATACGACAGTTACGATGCGGATGACGGCAGCATCCTTGGTTACGGCGAGCTGCCGGAGAATCCCGAAATGGCGGAAATGGCAGCTCCGAAGATGGCTCCCATGATGCTTATGGCCGTGTCCGGGGATGTACCTGACAGCAGTATTACGTGGGAGATCACCCCCGCATCCGACGGCAGCTACGTGCTGACCTTTAACGGAAGCGGTAAGATCCCGGACTATTTTGCTGCAAAGGCACCGAGTACCTATTCCGACTCACAAAAAGCGCAGATCAATCAGGAACTGGTTGCCGCACTGGAAGAGATCGAGGCGTCCGGCAATACCGTCGGCATCGTGATCGGCCCCGGCATCACGGAGATCGGTACGGAAGCGTTCTATAGCCGTTCCATGTTCACGTCCGTGACCTTTGCGGACAACAGTGCCTGCACGAAGATCGGCAGTTCTTTCTATGGCTGCGATAAAATCACCACGGTCGATTTCGGTGGGAACGGTGCGCTTGAGACCATTGATGCTTACGCGTTCTACAGAATGAAGGGGCTGAAAGACGTCAATCTGGAAAACTGCCGCAATCTCAAGACGATCGGAGCGTATGCCTTCGCGGAATACAACGTAATTGAGAATATCACCATTCCCGCAAGCGTCGTTAAGCTCGACCACCATGCGTTTTATGACTGCGGATCACTCAAAAATGTTACGTTTGAGCCGAATGAGAATCTGAATTTCATCGGCTATCGTTGCTTCAGCGAATGCGACAAAATGGAAGCCATAAACCTTGAAGCGCTGACCAACAACTGCATCAAGGTCGGATACAGAAATGAGGATAGCTCCGGCGACTATAATACCGGTTATACCTTCTCGCATACATACGCATTGAAGGAAGTTACGATCCCTTCCGGCTTCCAAATGAACATGTACACGCTGTTCCATTTCAGCCATGTTGGGAAGATCACCTTCCAGGAAAACAACAACACGATACCTTATGCGTCTTCCGTTGTTTCGGAAACGTATATCTCCGAGCTTGATCTGCGTCCGCTGAAGCAGCTTACTTCCGTGAAAAGCTTCTTCCACGATAACCCCAACCTGCATACGGTATGGATTCCCGCCAGCGTAACCACAATAAGCAGTACGGGTGGAGATCTTCCCATGCTGCGCAATATCTATTTTGAAGAAGGCAGCCAGCTCACGAGAATCGAAGGTTCGTTCCACGGCAATCCGTCACTTGAGGTTGTCGACCTTTCCGAACTGACTAATTTCATTACCGTCGGCTCCTCTTACTATGACTGCGAAAACCTGAAAAAGGTTGCTCTGCCTGAGAGCCTGCTTAATTTCTACACTTCCGTCTCTGATGAACCTTCGGGCCATTCCAATGTGTTCTATAACGACACTCAGCTTGAGGACGTTTACTTTGACGCGGCAGCCTGCAAACACACCATCGGCGAGTTAACGTTCACAAACTGCGGCCCCTTCACGCTGCATATCGGCAAGGACGTAAACAGTCTGCCCATCGAACTGCTTCAGGCGGCATCACGCTCCTGCGGCGACGTTCTGTTTGAAGGAGAAAACAACTTCACAATAACGGAAAAAGCGGATTCTTCCGCCGATACGGGACTTCCCGCACCTCTGAACGACCTCAACGGCGAATACTACGCTGACGAGAGCGGCGCACTTTACAAGCTGAACAGCGACAGCACCGCGACCCTCGTCTACGTCCCGGCCTATACCCACGGCAGCGCCGAGGATGACAAGTGGGGCGAGACCGCGCTGACGAACTATACGATCCCCGCGACCATCACCGACGCAAACGGCGTGACCTACACGGTCAACTCCGTCCGTCCCGACGCCTTCCTGCTGGCAGAAAAACTGACGGCTCTGACCGTGGACGGTACGGAGTATACCGCGAAGGACGAAGCTGCCGCGGCGCTGAGCACAAAATACAGTGTTACCGCGGAGCTGGAATATACGTCTCTGAACGGCGCTTCCGGCCCTCACCACGATGACCCCGATGCACCCGATTCGAACTATCCCGAGGGCGGTCATGCGGTCAGATCCGCCATCACCGAGGGAAAAGACCAGACCACGCTGACGGTCTCTACCTCCACGAACAATTCTGACGCACCCGTAAAGCCCGACCAGTACGAGCTTTTCACCAATGAGAATGCCGAGGTCGTCGTATCCCTGAGCAACAAGGCTACTGTGGCCAGTAAGATCGCCCGCGTTTACTTTGCCTTTGACAGAAGCGATTACTTCTTCAGCAATACGTCTCTGAATACGCCGCAGACCTCGACGACCGATGGAAAGACTTTCTCCTATGTTCTCCATCGTATCGAGGGCACCGATACCTATTATCTGGATATCGGCCCCGTTGATGAGGGCTCCACCGGCTCCCTGACCTTCAAGCCGCAGTTCTCCTCCCCGAATATCGACGGCGGTAAGCTCAAGGTCTGGGGCGAAGTTATTGACTACGTCACGGATCCCGCTACCGGGGAACCCGTCCTTGATGAAGACGCGAACCCCATCCTGCCGGCTCCGAATACGACGATCCCCGACGATAAGAACTGTCAGATCATCGAGTGGATCACCAAGCCCGACCCGTTCGCGATCTCCAAAACTGCCGACGATGCGCAGAAACTCATCCGCCGCGGCAACATCAAGGAAGAGACAGCGGAATACGACCTTACCGGCCTGAGTTATACGCTTGAGCTTATCCGCGAGGGGAATGACATCAACAAGGGCAAAAACTATGTCGATTACGTTGAGTTTTCCGACACGCTGACCCTTCCCGAGGACATCGTCTGGCGCGAGGGCGTGATTGACGCGATCACAAACGGTCGGTACACGGTCACCGGCGGTACGACGAAGACTCTGACAGTCACCCTTGACGGCACGGAATACACCGTCGCTTCCGTCAAGGCCACCGGCATGAAGAATCTGACACCCGAAATCGTTGACGGCAAGCTGAAACTGAACTGGAAGACCGTCAACGCCAGCGAGACCATCGAGTACAGCATGGGCAAGGCCACCGTGGTCTTCGGCGACGAGGTGTTGATGCTCGACCCTACGAGGACCTACGAGGAACCAAAAACCATTCAGATCGACAACCATGTCGAGTCTGACGTGTACTATAACTACGAAACCGCCGACCAATACAAGATCACTGAGGACGGCGAGACGGTCGATCCCTATAAACCCTATCACACCGAGGATGACGCGTCCGTTACCGTCACCACCGGCAAGGGCGAGATCAAGCTGACCAAGTCGCGCGTTCAGAACGACTACTGGGGCTCCCCCTCCACATGGACGATCACGGCTTCAAACCCAACGGCCTTCCTCTATGACAATCTGGGCAGAGTCGAGGACCTCATCGGCAGATACATCACGATCCATCCTGACGGCATGGCACGGATGTTCGCAGAGGACGAGTATAAAGAGCTCACCATCACCATCACGAAGGCGACGCTCTGCCTCGGCAGTGGTATCACGACCTATCCCACCGAGACGGTCACCACCGTTGACGGCAGCACCGCGGCGCAGACCTCCATTCAGAACAGCACCGTGGATGCTTACGAGGCATATCACGGAACCGAGACTCTGAAAACATGGAGCGGCGACGTGATAGCCAAGAATAACCAGCA
This sequence comes from Eubacteriales bacterium, assembly GCA_045643445.1. Classification (GTDB taxonomy): domain Bacteria; phylum Bacillota; class Clostridia; order Oscillospirales; family CAG-272; genus UMGS1696. Next base: position 16,207 of record JAZUKT010000356.1, on the reverse strand, counting down.
GGCTTATACCGTCGTCATAAAGTGGAAGAGCGACGGAAGCGGCCTTGAACTGAGCTATTCCGGCCCGAACTCCGGCACGGTCGATATCGGCGCGCCGACGGAGGCGAACATCGATGCGGCACTGGAGAGCATTCACTTTCTGACAGACAACGAGACCTATTACAAGTGTGCGTGGATCTCCGAGGGTGAGCGCACGACGCTGGACGCCCACGAGACCCGCACCTACAACATCTACGCGAACAATAAAAACACCTTCGAGTGGATCACGCAGGACTATGTGGGAGAGTATTACCAGAGCGGGCGTACCTATTCTTCCTTTACGAACTATGCGAATGCCTATACGCCCGAGGGTACGAAGCTCATCGCACAATCCGGAGGTGTCACACAGAGCGCTAAGACCCGCGAACTGGTTCTCGATAAGTCCATGTCCCAGAACGGCGCGGCCTTCACCGAGGATACCAGACTCGCAGATAATTCCGCCATCGAGAACATTGTGAAGCTGACTCATTACGGCACCGGTTCCTACGAGCTGCTGCCCGTGGTGGACCACATGAGCGGCGCTCAGATCGCCATGGCTCACGTCAGCGAGAACCTGCAGCTTGCGAATACCGGACTGGAGACTAAAGAGTACAACGGCGAGCAGTATTATCTGCTGACGAACCCCGGCACCTACCGCTGCGTCTGGTTGGGCGGCTACTGCGCCGACAGCGTAACGGTTACGGCCACAGATTCCGGTCTGGATACCATCATCAAGTGGTACTTCAAGGATACCGCGCCCCGCGCATGGACGATCAACATCAAGTATCCGACGTGGGTCAGCTACAGCGATTCCGGTGCTACCGGCAGCAGCTTTGAGGTGCAGAACGAAGTCTGGGCGGGCGACCACCCGACCCACCGCCTCTATGCCAGCATGATCGGCCGCGGCTCAACGCTGGACTTCAACAAGTTCATCGTCGATACAAACGACTGGAATAAGGACTCCAAAGTACTGGAAGAATACATGCCCATCGGCACCGGTGAAGAAGTACTCTACCGTCTGCGCCTGATCTGCACCGGCATCCGGACGGTCACGGGCGACCAAATCTACGATGCGCTGCCCGCTACCTTCAAGGCGTTTGCGTGGAGCAATGCCAACGTCGATATCGTCGGCTACGAGAGCACCAACGGTAAGATCACACTCTCCTACACACCTGACGAGGGCGAGCCCGTCTCGGCTGCGGTGGGCGTTGGCTCGGCGAACCGTACGGCGGACATAGGCGGCTGGACCGTCAGTAATGTGGACCCCGTTACAAATAAAGCCGTGGATGGCCAGTACTACATCCTTTGGGATGATGATTTCGAAATCAGCTACGCCGGGGCGGACTATCTCGACATCTTTGTCCGGCTGAGCTTCCCGGGCACCGTCGATGAAACGGACGCATGGGGCGCTTACTGTCTCGCCGCCGGCGGCAGTGCCGTATACAATACCTTTTATCTGGACGGTCTGCCCGATAGCGTCCACCATGATCTGAAGGCGCCCATCAAGGCCCGCCTGCAGAAGGGCGTATATGACACCGGCTTCTTCTCCATGCCGATGGACTATGTATACAGCTGGGCCCAGTTCCCCTATGTGGAGAGAAAAGACACGATCTACTACTCCAACGACGGCGCGGATACGTCCCAGCGTGTCAACTACTATGTGAACCTTTACAATGAAGGCCCCGGCAGACTCTATCTTGATACCGTTCAGGACGTTCTGCCCGAAGGCTTCACCTACTACTCGCTGACGACGGTCCGTTTTCCGTACGCATATGTGTATCCCTGCGGCGCGGATACATCATACAAGACCTCGGACTACGGCCGGACAGAGTACATGATCTATACCAGTTCGTCCGATCAGACCCGCGTCGTTACCACGGCGAAGCCGAACTACAAGGTCGGCGATTCGGTAATAGGCTATAAAATCAGCCCGTTGTCCAAAGTGCTTGCGGATAATGTGGATTACGTGATCGCCGACGTTCAGGTGGATCACTCCGGCACTACTGCGGACGGCCGTCAGATCGTCAAGGCGACGTTCAGCAACGGCAGCAGCGTCTGTACCCTGCTTTACGACGAGCAGGTAGGCAAATACTACCTTGAGGCCAATCAGTGCCTCCGCTTCGGCTACAGTGTAAACACCAACGGCTACGCAAAGACGAAGGACGCGGAGACCAACACGGTCACCATGCCGGTCTTTGACCCCTATGCCACAGGCCTTACGGTCAGCGAGACCGCTGCCACCGCCGACCACAATCTGCCCAAGAACGACGGCAGCTGTGATCTCCTTGTCACACCGCTTCTTTCTGAGCAGGGTTTCGATACCGCGGGCTATGCCCAGAGTACGAAGTGGCTCGTATCTGACGTCACTGTGCTTCGTGACCAGGTCATACCCGGTATTGACAAGGCCGACACCACCATTGTCCGCTACAACAACGACGGAACGGTTTTCCAGGAGATTGCCAGCGAAGGCAACCTGAACTACGGCGATGGTGTTATCTGGACGCTGACCTCCACGAACAGCAGCGAATCCACCCTGCACGACTACACCATCACCGACACCATGCCCGCCCCCTTCGAGTTCAAGGGCCCGGTCTACATCAACGTGTACGATGAGACCCATCTGATGGGGAATCCGAGCTACGGCAATACCGGGCGCAGAGATATACCGCTGGTTTCCTCCGGCAATAAGGACGGAATAACGAAAGTAACCTCAGGTGGTACGGTGACATCGGTGATTCGACCGCTCTTCAGGTTGGATCGAGGAGAGAACGGCAGCTGTACGCTCGTCGTGAGGAACGGGGGAACCAATGTGAGCATCCCGCTGACCTCCGGGCAGACCGTTAAGGTCGGCGGAACCGGCGGAGACGTGGCCGGACTCGATATCTACCGTTACCGCAACTACGGCAATACACGCGGTGAGCTTGTTCAGTTCAACTACACAAGCCGCACCTACGAGGTCACCTGGACGAAGACGGATGCAGGCGAGACCCTGCAGATCCACTTTGTGCATTCCATCTTCGATATCCCGTCCCGCGGCTCCATGACGCTGGAGTATGAGACCCGCGAAATGGCTGACAACCACGTCAACCAGACCTACTACAACGAGGCGTGGCTGACTCCGTCCCAGAGCTTCGCGAATGTGGCACAGGGCCGCGACACCACGCTGGACGGCAAACACAGCGTCTACGACGCAGAACCCATCAACCTGGTATCCGGTTACTCCACCGTCTCCTATAAGACGGTCACGGAGGTCGACGATTCCACCAACACGGCAAGCTCCAGCGATGAGAAGAACTACATCGATCTTCCCGGCACCGACAGCCTCTTTGACTACGGGCTGAACATCACCGGCCCCAGCGAGGAGATGGAGACCTTTGTCCTCATCGACAACCTGCCGGAGGTAGGTGACCACGCCGTCTTCGTGGACAGCGTCCCGAGAAACAGCCCCTTCAAGGTCTCTCTGGCAGAGGATCCGAACTTCCGGCTCTACGTCCAGACTGCCACTGATGAGGATTATGTACTCTTCACCGGTACTTACAACATTGAATACAGCGCAAAGAACGCCTCCTTCGACCGGAGAGACTGGCAGGGAGAACAGAACTGGTACGACGAAGGCAGGACATCGCCGGTATGGCAGAATGAACCGGACAATACGACCCGTTCCATCCGTCTGACCATGAGCGATGTCCCCGCCAATGCCAAGATCCGGCTGGTCTATACCGCGCAGATCGAGGGCGAGGCCGAACCCGGCACCATCGCATGGAACAACTTCGGTTACAGCTACCGCGTGAACGTCGCCGGTGCACCGTGGCTGAACGCCACACCGCCCAACGTGGGCATCCGTGTTCCTTCCATACCGACGCTTCAGAAGAAGCTGGAGTTGGAGGGTGAACCGATCCCGGCGATTGAGGATGCGACGTTTACGTTCTGTATTTACAAGGGCGATCCGATCTCCGGTCTGGAAGGCGCGGGCGAGACAGACGCAATCGCTGCGCTGACCGTTGCGGGACTCACAGCAAACGACTACCGCATCTACACGCGGAGCATCGCGAAGGGGGCAAGCGAATCCGCGGTGCTGACGCTCAAGGAGAACGATTTCTGGTTGGACGGAGAAAGCTACCATCTCGTGGAACTTGATCCCGGCGAAATGTATGAATTCGATTCCATCAACCAGCGTACTCTCGATACGTTTACCTTTACCTATCAGCAGGAAGACAATAACCTCGTTCTTACTGCCGTGAACCGGCGCAGCGCGTGGGAGATCCTTCTCACCAAGACAGACGCGAGAAACGGCTCCGTCGTTCTGAAAGACGCGGTCTTCGGTCTGTACAGCCCTTCCATTGATGACAGACTCATGCTCGCTCCCGCCACAGAGGGCGGCGACGCGACAGTTTACAGCGGTGCCGACGCAACGATCGAGTATGACGGCAAAACCTACTATCTGACCGGAAAGAGCACAACGGCTGCCAATGGTCAGATCAGGTGGGCACAGCTCTATCAGAACGAATATGTGGTCGTGGAGCTGGAAGCTCCCCCCGCATACCGCATCATGGAGGAACCGATACTGGTTCGCCGCGGCGAGGATGACACCATCCTGCTTACCGTGGAGAACGACACTGACTATGAGCTGCCCGATTCCGGCGGCGTCGGTACGATCCCCATTTATGCATTAGGTGCTCTGCTCATGGCAGGGGCCATAATGTGCGATTGCAAGCTGAGGCGCAGATGTGAAAGGAGGGCCGAGTAGATTACCTCCTCCGCGGCGAAATACCATAGCGCCCGGTTGCAATCAAACCAATATATGCAAAAACAATAAATAGAAAGGATAACACCATGAAAAAGTTTTTTGCAATTCTCCTGGCTCTGACGCTGGTTCTGAGCCTGAGCATCACTGCCTTCGCGGCTGAGGGAAACTCCATCACAGTAAAAAAAGCACAGAACGACGAGACCTACACCGCGTACAAGATGTTCGACCTGAAAGTAGACCTTGAAAAGGGCGAAAACGGCGCATACTCCTACAAAGTCAACAGCGCTTGGGCAGACTTCTTTAAGCCTGCAAGTGAAGGCGTTGAAGCTGGCCCTGGCGCACAGTATATCACTGTCGAAAATGGCTATGTGACTGCTGTTTCTGATGCCGCAGCACTGGCAAAAGCCGCTGCCGCTGCGCTCAGTGGAAAATCCGTTGCCGGTGCTGCTGTTGCGGCCGATGACGTAGCCACAATCAGTGGCCTTGATAACGGCTACTATCTGATAACCTCCACCAACGGTACCATCGCCATGATCGATACCACTCCTGATAAGGAAGCCGTGGAGATCAACGAAAAGAACGCCAAGCCTTGCGTTGACAAGACCGTTAAGGAAGACAGCACCAACACTTACGGCGATGCCAATGACGCTCAGATCGGCGACACCGTAGAGTTCAAGACCGAGATCAAGGTTCAGAAGGGTGCAAAGAACTATGTTCTCCACGACGTTATGGATGACGGCCTGACCCTGAACGCTGACAGCATCAAGGTTGTTGACATCGATGCCAGCAACTATACTGTCAAAACTACCGGTTTGGAAGACGGCTGCACCTTCGAGGTGGCTTTCGCACAGACTTACCTTGACACCATCACCGAAGAGACCACTCTCACCGTTACCTATACCGCAGTCCTGAATGAAAATGCTTCCTACACCACCGGCGAACTCAACAAGACTCATCTCACATGGGGTGATAAGAGTTCTACCGCAGAGGATTCGACCACTACCACTACCCATAAATTTGAGGTTTTGAAGTACGACGCAACTGACGACACCAAGGCTAATCTTCCCGGTGCTGTCTTTGAGCTGCACAAGGGTGACGCTGTTGTTAAGCTCGTTCCTGTTGCTCCTTCAACAGAAGGAGCCGAGATCACCGTCTATCGTGTTGCCAATGGTAATGAGACCGGTGCTGTTACGTCCTTTACCACTGTTGCCTCCGGAAATATCGTGATCGACGGTGTCGACAGCGATACCGATTACTCCCTCGTTGAGACCACGGCTCCCGCCGGCTTCAACCTGCTGAAGGATCCGGTTGAGGTGGAGGTTGGTGCCGAGAATAATCTCGTTGTTGATGTTCCCAACCAGTCCGGTACTGAACTGCCCTCAACCGGCGGTATCGGTACCACCATCTTCTATACGCTCGGCGGACTGCTTGTGGTTGCAGCAGGTATCCTGTTGATTACTAAAAAGCGCATGACCAAAAAGGACTGATTAAACGGCAATACATAACCGAGTCTGAATGAAATTGTTCATCGGAGAGAGGAAGCTTTCCTCTCTCCGATGATACAGCCACAAGGAGAAACCTGCATGATGAAAAAGAGAAAATCAACAACGGTGCTCTTAGTCGTAATCTTTATGGCAGGTCTGTCCTTGCTGCTGTATCCCAACATTGCCAACTACTGGAACGCCAAGCATCAGACACAGGCGATTAATACCTACATGGAAGCTGTTTCCTCCATTGATGAAGAAAAGAATGAGCAGCTTTATCAAAAAGCAATTGCTTTTAATGCAGATATTCCGAACCGAAGCAGGACTTATGCTTTACAGGAAGAGGAACAGCAAGAATATCAGGAGCTTTTGAACGTAGCCGGTACCGGTGTCATGGGCTATATCGACATTCCTGCCATTGAAGTATCTTTGCCGATTTATCACGGTACATCTGACGCTGCTTTACAGGCCGGCGTTGGTCATCTGGAGTGGACATCACTTCCGGTTGGAGGCAGCGGCAGTCACTGCGTTTTATCCGGACACCGGGGCTTGCCAAGTTCGAGATTGTTTACTGATCTGGATCGCATCGTGGAAGGCGATGTTTTCATGATTCGAGTTTTGAGCGAAGTTCTTACCTATGAAGTAGATCAGATATTGATCGTTGAGCCGCAGGATACAGATGCCCTGCAGATCGTCAGGGATAAGGATTATTGTACGCTTGTAACCTGCACACCTTATGGAATCAATACCCATCGTCTTTTAGTTCGGGGCCATCGAATTGAAAATGCGGAACAAGCGGTATCTGTCCATATCGCATCGGAAGCAATTCAGATAGAACCGATGATTATTGCATTTTGTATAGGTATACCAATATTGCTGCTGATGTTGATTTTTGTGTTTCTAAACGGCAGTAATGAAGGAAATGGCTCCAAACGAGGAAAAAAAGATAAATGAACGTGAGATTCAAAAGACTGTCTGCATTGTGCTGATGGCCATACTGCTTGTTTCGGCTCTGCTGCCGACAACTGCATCAGCCTCAGGGAGATCTGAAACGGATCGACCGGTCGAATTGGCGATTGACTATTAATACGGCGAAAAGGCGATTTCTGATGCGCAGTTCGCTCTTTATAAGGTTGCAGATGTCGATGAGTAAATATGCTCATCAAGTGTATCTTCTATTCTGCGGAGGATAATCAACAGATCCAGTACAATCCCTCTGTATCGCTTTCTGCCCAAAGGCGGCAGGTCCAAACAGAAAAAGGACGTCTTGACAGATGAACAGGTCAGTACGCTGCTGACAACGATCAAAAACCTTCCTCCGTATCTGTTCACGATGATCGGACTGTATTCCGGTCTGCGCCGGGAGGAAATCCTGGAGTTGGAATGGGACTGTGTTTCACTTGATGAGCCTACGTCTTATATTTCTGTTCGGAGGACATGGAGGACGGAGAAGAATCGCTCCATCGTTTTCACAGAACTTAAAACTCCGGCAGCAAGACGGGATGTTCCCATTCTCAGATGGCAGGTCGAATGTCTGCGGGAAGCGAAAGGAAAGTCTATCTCCGATTTTGTGATCGCTTACAGCAAAGGTGAGCCGCTGGCATATTCTCAGTTTCAGAGAGTGTGGAAGTACATCGAGGTTCGCACGGCGAAAGAGCGGAAGTATTACAAGTACGTCAACGGACAGAAAGTCGTCTGTACGGCGCACCCGGAGCTCGGCAGTCATCAGCCCAACAATCCCAAGCTAGTCTATGCGTTGGATTTCGATGTGACCGCGCATCTGCTCCGACATACTTATATCACCAACCTGATCTATCAGGGCGTTGATCAAAGACGGTACAGTACCTTGCCGGACACGCGAACAGCAAAGTAACTATGGACATCTACGCGAAGGTGAAATATAATAAACCCACAGAGCTGATCTCCGTGGTAAACGCGGCTCTGGGACAGGCAACAACCCAATAAACATCCTCAAAAACAAGGGGTTTCAGATGGGTTTATAAAGGGGTGAAAATCGAAGCCAACGCCCCAAAAACCCAGTAAAATCAAGGGAAAACGGCCTTTGAAAGAGAACGAGTACGGTCTCAAAGCCGCACGTCGTGCATCCCAGTTCTCCAAGAGATAAGTTTTCCCGATCGGGAATCAATACGGTTTCATAGCCCAAAGTCATTGCGATTTTTGGCTTTTTCCATTGTTTGTGGCCGAACGAGTAGAAAAGTTCACAATATTCTGATAGACTGCATGTAGTCATACGAGTATCACTTGAAAGAGAGAACGGGTCATGCTTGATAAAGAATACGTATCATCGAAAAATCTGTCGCAGTTTGTGAATACGAATGAAGGACTGCTCCGCGAATCCACGCCCGCGGGTATCGTGCTCGAATTTCCCGGTCTCGGAGGCGGCTCCTGTCTCGGCGGCAACTACGTGAATGAAAAATACGAAACACCCTATGCGAAACAACTGGCTGACGAAAACATCCTGCTCGTTTACTGCTGCCCCGGTCCGTGGAGCTGGATGAACAGGGGCGCCGTCCGCTATACGGAACTCGTATGCGATGCGCTGTTTGAGAAATTCGGGCTTTCCGAAACGACGCCGATCGCGGCAACGGGCGGAAGCATGGGCGGACTCGGCGCTCTTATGTGGTCAGTCAATACCCGTCACCGTGTCACGGCCTGTGCGGCGGCCTGCCCGTGCTGCGATGCGCTGGAAGGCTTCTTTGCCCGCCCGGAATTCGGCCGTACTTTTCTCGATGCGATCCTTGCCTACGATGAGCCGATCGAGGACGCCCTGCGCTCCATTTCTCCGCTCTGTCAGATCGACCGAATGAAAGACATTCCCTATTATCTGACGGCAGACGGGGAGGACGAATGTTTCCCGATCGAGGGAATTGACGCTTTTGTAGCGAGCACGAGGGCACGCGGCCTTTCGGTCGATTATCGAAGAATGCCCGGCTTGCGGCATGGTGAGTTTACGGCAGAAGCCAGAGAAGATTTGACAAAGTTTGTGATTCAGGGCGTTCTGCATCCTGTGGTCTGACGGGGTCATACAACAAAAACGTGGTACCGGGAGGATCTTATGAAACGGTTGACGATGGGGTTGTCGGTGATGCTTGCCCTGCTGCTTCTGACGGGCTGTTCGTCCGCGCCGGGAATTGAGGAGGACAGCAGCGCGCTTCTCGTCCGCGAATATCACATGACGGAATTGGCGCTCGATACGCCGGCGGAAACCGAAGCGGAGCCCGAGACGGAGTCTGCGGCGGAAACCGAAACCGTGCCCACACCCGAAACCGAGCCCGTGCGGGAACTGATCCCGATCGTGCCGCCTGAGGAATCGCCTCTGCCCGAGGACACCGTGACGCGCGAAGCCGTGCCGACTGCGTCCTACGTTCTGAATATGAACAGCAAAAAGATCCATCGCCCCGATTGCAGCAGCGTTCCGACGATCGCCGAAAAGAACCTCAGTTACACGGACGATTTTGCGGGCGCGATCGAGAACGGTTATACGCCGTGCAAGGTCTGTAATCCCACCGAATAAAGAAGAAAAAGCACGCCTGTCTGACGAAAATCAGAGGCGTGCTTTTGATTTTACAGAATGATCAGCCGCAGAAGGCGCTCGGGCTCCGTGCAGCCGTTTGCTTTCAGGATCCGCACGGCGTTGCGGTCGAAATCGGTGTGCTCGACGAGGCGGAAGAGCGCCGCGCAGACGTCGATGAGGGCGATCTCATCCCGGACGGCCGTTCCGATGCAGAGAAAGCGCAGGAGCGTGTATACGACGCACAGCGCCGCAAATTCGTCCTGCATCCGGCCGGGGATCTGGTATGGAAACCGCGTGAAGAACATATGATTGATCAGCATATGCCGGAAAATCCTTCCGATCGACGGAAAGGCGGATTCAAATCCGGCGCGTGCGGCGCGATAGCCGTCCAGCGGATCGCCTGACGCAAAGAAGCGGAGCGATTCTTCGCCGTATGCGCGGACGCTGTTGCTTTCATCATTCAGGATTTTGACGATGTCTTCGGCGATCTTCAGCCCGTAGTCAAGACAGTCTGTGGTCGGCTCAGGCAGCGGCGTGTAGGGGAATTCGCCGATCGTGCCGCCCTGCATCCGATACAGTTCCCAGCCGATTCGGCAGAGTGCGGCGGGGATCGGACGGCTGTCGTCGTTCAGGATCTCCATCAGTTTCAGCCGGTCGTCGAGCATATGAGAACGGACTTCGGCGGAGGAAACGGTGCGTGTTTCCGCGACGGCCATATCGAACGAAAGATCGCGGCGGATGAACGTCATCGGTCTGTCGCGGTGCAGAAACAACTCCAGCACGCCCTCGCAGCTGTTGGCGCAGGAGCACTCGTATCCGTCGAGCAGACGGACTCCGCGCGGATAGAGACGGCATACGTCCGGCTGCGCGGCTTCACCGAGCTCGGCGTGAATGGCGCACCGCCCGTCCTCAAGCCGCATGGGGCAGTTGCCGTCCCAGCGCGGGGAAAACTGAGCGTAGCGTTCTTTCGTGGGGTGATCAGCGAGCTGCATTCCGCAGTCGAGGCGAACGCGCAGCTCCGGCCGGCATTCGAGACCGAGCAGGCGGTAATAATTCTCCATCGACAGCGAGACGGGCCAACCTTCGCAGCAGGCGTGGCGGCATCCGGCAATTTTGCAGCGGAATTCCGGGAAGTAATCCGGCATCAGATAGGTATGAGTTTCGATCATGGCGTGCAGTACGCCCCCGTTCGATAGAATTCGGAACGCGCCTATTATAATCCGATTTTTTTACGATTTTTATTGAATCCTGTGAATTTTTTTGGAAAATTACGGCGTTCGGACGTCGAAAAGTACGGATCGGAACGGGAAAATCCGTCGTTATGCAAAAATTACAGTTGAAAAATGAAAAAATGTATGCTATAATTGTTCCGTAACCAAATAAAATATGGGAGGTACACTATGAAATTCTGCCCGAACTGCAAAGTTACGTACGACGATTCCGCGAATGTATGCGGACAATGCGGCGGCCCGCTCACCTATGTTCCGAACCAGGTCACGGTCGACCCGACTGATCACACGGCTGAATTTGACGCCCGTGATATTTCCGAAAACAAAGTGCTTGCCATGGTTCCGTATCTGCTTAGCGTGCTCGGCATCATTATCGCGCTGCTGGCAGCCGGTTCTTCTCCTTATACGGCTTTCCACGTTAAGCAGGCTCTGAAGATCACGGTCTGTGAGGCGCTTCTCGGTATTATCGCAGCGGTTTTGGCGATTACTATTATCGTTCCCATCGCTGCAGCGATTTGTCTGTTGGTTCTCGTAGTTGTTAACATCATCTGCTTCTTCGGCGTCTGCAACGGCAAAGCGAAGGAAGCTCCGATCGTCTCGAAGTTCGGTTTCCTCAAATAATTCCGAAATAAAAGAAAACTCCGATCCGCTTTTGGACCGGAGTTTTTTGTGTGATCGGGGATCAGACCTTGTCGACGGGGTAGAGGATCTTGAGCTGATTGATACGGCTCTGGTAAGCGGCCTGCTGCTTCTGACCCATGAGGGCGTTCCGGATCTCTTCCTTCACGTCGGCGAAAGCGATCGTGCCGCCGTCTTCCTTCTTGTTCAGGCGGATCAGGTGCCAGCCGAACTGCGAGTGGACGGGAGACGAGATCGCACCGATTTCCATTTCTGCGCAGGCGTTCTCGAATTCGGGCACCATCTGACCGTGCGCGAAATCGCCGAGGCTTCCGCCGGATTTGCCGGACGGGCAGGAGCTGTACTGCTTCGCGGCGTCTTCAAAGGAGATTTCGCCGGCGTCGATCTTTGCCTTGATGTCGAGCGCCTTTTCTTCGGCGTCCACGAGGATGTGATCCGCGTTGAACGTCACGCCGGATTCAAACTGCTTCGGGTTTTCGTCGTAGAACTTTTTGATCTCGTCTTCGGTGACGCGCACCTTTTCGACGGCCTTCTGAATGGCGTACTGCGTGAGCATATCTTCCTTCACGACCTTGAGCCGTTCCTTGAAAGCGGGCTCGCGTTCGAGAAGATTGCGCTGTGCGTCGAGGAGGAAAAGCCGGTTGGCGACGAGCTGATCGAGGATGATCGCGCGTCCCTGCGGGTTGTTGTAGGGCTGACCGCGCTGACCCATCTGAGCGATAGCGGCGTCGATCTCGCTTTCCATGATCGGATTGCCCGCGACCTGGGCGACGATTCTGTCCATGTTATCCATAGTAATAGGTACCTTTCATGATGTGAATTTTCTCTATCATACCATAAACGGCTCGTTTTTGCAAGAGCGCCGCCGTGAATGAAAGAAAAAACTCCCGCGTGGGGAGTCTGCCCGCTTTGGCCGATGGGAAGCCGGATTGACCCGGACCTCCGCGGCTCTGGAAACATTGGGACTCGAACCCAAGACCTCTCGGATGTGAACCGAACGCTCTAACCAGCTGAGCTATGCTTCCGTTTTCCATGCGGACGATGGTATTATAGCACACCCGGCCCCGTTTGTCCAGTCTTTTAAGAAAAAAACTTGAGATTTTTGAAGGGAGAAGCGACCAGGCGGCCGCCCGGATTCCGGCGGAATTTGTAAAAAGTCGGTGAAAAAACGGCGAATTCTTCCGCCATCCTCTTGAACGGATCAAATTATGTAGTATAATAGAATTGTATTACTATGGAATAATGGCAGGCTGAATTCACACAGCGGAAGGACTTGACCATGCGCAAGACAGACCTTTCCGGCGGCCCGGCGGAGAATGCATTCCTCGATTCGCTTGACGCCCTCACGAAGGACGATATCGAACTGAACGAGACGGCTGCGAAAAAACAGAAAACATCACGGACGGATTGGGTTTCCCGGATCATTTTCTGGGTGGCTCTTGTCCTGTTTATCGTCTGCTGCCTCATGCTGGCAGGCAATCTCGTATCGAAATACAGAGCGGCAAAGCTGTACGATCAGCTGGCCGAAGAATTTTTCTCGGGCGGCTTCGAGCCGGCGGAAGAAGACACCGACAGCGGCGCGAAATCCGGTGCATCCGATCTGCTCCCGGCGGACGACGGCACGAATGCGCTCGCTCCCGTGACGGATGCGGAGACAGAGCAGGAAACACAGCCGGATGAGACGGAAACTCAGCCGGAGCGCAGCGAAGAACTCGAAAAAATGCGCGCCAGCCTGACGTCGCTCGCCGAGATCAACCCCGATCTGTTCGGCTATATCCTGGTGCCGGATACGAATATCAACTACCCGGTCGTACAGGGGGAGGACAACGTCTTTTATCTCGATCACGCCTATACGGGCGACTATCTGGCGGTCGGTTCCGTTTTCGCCGACTGCGCGAATTCAAAGGACGTCGCATCCAACTACAACACGGTGCTGTACGGACATAACATCACGAGCGGCGCCATGTTCCACGACGTAACGAAATTCCTGAAGAATGAGTATTTCGACGATCATCTGATCTATCTCTACACGATGGACGGCATCTTCGTTTACGAGGTGTTCTCCGTTTACGATGCGCGGTACGACTATCCGTACTTCAAGACGGATTTTGAGGACGGGGCGGCGTTCGTCAGCTTTGCCGAAGAGGTGCAGAACAATTCGAGACTCAAAAAGGATCTCGAATTTACGGAAGACGACCGCATCCTGACGCTGTCCACCTGCACGAACGGCCCGTTTTACGAACGCTACGCGCTCCACGCCCGTCTGATCAAAACGATACTCGATTGACGGAGGTACCGATGAAGGATCTCTTGAATCTGCTCGTCTGCCCGGTATGCGGCGGTGATCTGCACCGTGCGCCCGGCGAAAAAAGTGTCATCTGCCCGGGCGGTCATACGTTCGACGTGTCGCGCGCGGGATATATCAATATGCTGCCGCCCGGAAAAGGCCGGAATGCCAAAACGGGCGACGAAAGCCGCATGGTACGGGCGCGCGCCGCGTTCCTTTCCTGCGGATATTACGAAAAAATCAGCACCGCTCTTGCCGGATTCCTGCAGCCGGTTCTGCCGCCGTCGCCCGTGATCTGCGATATGGGCTGCGGCGAAGGCTATCATACGACCAATCTGGCCTCTCATTTGCCGGACGCGGCGGTGCTCGGATTCGACGCCTCGAAGGAAGCGGCGGAGACCGGCTGTAAACGGGCGAAACGGCTCGGGATGCTGCCGCCTGACGGGATCGGGATCCCGACGGAGGGAACGGCTGTCTGCTGCCTGCCCGGCAATCTCTTTCATCTGCCGATGCGGGATCACAGCGCGGACGCCGCCGTCAGCCTCTTCGCACCGATCGCCGGAGCGGAATGCAGCCGGATCCTCAAGCCGTGCGGACTGCTCGCGGTCGTGTCGTCCGGGCGGGATCATCTGCTTGAATTGCGCCGGCTGATCTACGACGACGTGCGGCTGAACGAAACGCTGCCCGATGCGCCGGACGGATTCACGCTGGCCGGACGCGAATCGCTCACCTATACCGTGACGCTCGCCTCGGCGGAGGAGATCGAAAGTCTCTTCGTCATGACGCCGTTCTATTATAAAACGACCGAGGCAGGCCGGAAGCGGCTTCTCGACCGTGAAACGCTCACGGTGACGGTCAGCGTCGATTATTCCTTCTTCCGGGCGGAGGCGTGAAAAAACCGCCGCGGACTTTGCTTTGCCCGATGGCGGACAAGGTCACACAGCGGTTTCCCGTATTCTGTCAGTCCCGATAGAAGTCGTGCGCCCCGATCGAGACGACGAAGGTGCAGTTTTCCGTGATCCAGTGGCTTTCGGCGAGCGCTTCATTCAGAAAATAGAGCATACCGCCGGAGAGCCGCGTGTCCTCGAGGCAGATTTTCGCGGCCAGCACGGCTTCGTCGCCCGCCTCTTTCAGAATGGCGCCATTTGAGGTCGGGGTGAACTGCGTGCCGTTTTCCGAATCGAAGATGACGTCGTAGATGCTGTCCGGGAATTCATCCGAATCCACCCGGTTCAGAATGACCGTGCCGACGGCGAGCTTGCCGAGAAACGGCTCTCCTTCCGATTCGGCGTGGATGATCTTCGAGAGCCAGTACAGATCCTCCGGGTCGTAGAATTCGTCGCCCGAAAGGATCGAGCCGCTTGTCCTCGTGAGGTAGGCGGTGTTTTCCGATGCCACGTATTCCGCCTCGAAGCCGAACGCGCGGGCGATCTGCCGCACCGGCACGTAGATCAGGCCGTCGACGCAGAGAATGCCGTTTTCACACCAGAGCGCGCGGCCGTTTGCCGTTATGTAGCCGTCAGCCGGATAGACGGTCATCGTCAGTGAATCGGTGGTGACGGCGGCGGTCATCGAATCCGTGTCCCACGTTACGACGGAATTGTCCGCCATGCAGGCAAACTCCCGCAGGGAAACGTACGCCGTGTCGCCGTTCACGAGGAAGAGCGATCCCTCGTAGGGGAGGCTGTCCACCACCAGCACGAAGTCTCCGGCCGGGTCGTGCCATTCCGCTGCCGCCGTGCCCGTCAGAAGCAGAGCGGTCAGCACGCAGACCAGCGCCGCGCGGCAGGAGGTTATCAGTCGTTTCATTTGTGTCTCCTTTCCGTTGAAAATGGGATGTATCCATTATATCACGGAATGAGCCGGATGAGAACCGGGAATGTGCGGGAACGATGGGAAATATTGGAATCACAAGAAAGCAGAAAATCGTTGAAAAAGCCGCCGTGATCCTGTTATAATGGAGTCATGGATCCGGCGAAACCATAATACGGAGTAGAATATGATGCGTATCATCAAGCGGGCCGCTGTCTGTGCCCTTGCGCTTTTGCTGACGTTCAGCCTCGCGTCCTGCGGCTTTATCGTGGTCAGCGATCTCACGGGGAACGCCCCGGCTGACGGAACGGGATCGGAATCGTCCGCGCCAGCGGCTGAAACGAAAGCGGGAGAGCAGGAAACCAATATACTCGTCGAGTCCGGCGGCAGGGCGATTGCGGACGATAACCTCGGCGCGCTGCCTGAGCGGGATTTCGGCGGGTCCGGTTTGTTTAT
>JAZUKT010000355.1:0-2724 GCA_045643445.1 Eubacteriales bacterium | reverse complement strand
TTCGTCGGTGACGGTGATGGTCAGGGTTGCCTTGACGGTCGGATCAGCGTCGAGCGTCACGACGACGGTCTTGTCGTCCTTGGTCAGCTTGTGCGTAGCAGCAGGCACCTGAGTGAAGCCGGTCGTGATGACAGCGGTGGTCCCGTCCTTGTAGGTGACCTTCATGGAGTCGACCTTGACGGTCTCATCGACCTTGTAATCGGACTTGAAGCCGTTCACGAAAGCGATGGACTTGGCTTCGACTTCGGAAACGGTCACGGGGATGTCGACCTGTACGGTCTCGCCGTCTTCGCTGAAGTAAATCACGTGGACAACGGTATCGTCAGCCGAGAAGGTCTTCGGCAGCCAGGTGAATTCTTTGCTGTCGGAAACGAGCTTGGCCGGACCGAAAGAATAGTTGGCCTTAAGCTGCAGGCCGGTGGGGTCGAACGAGTCGCCGACGTGGTAGGTCGTCTTGGTCGGCTGCTTTTCAACGGTGAGGCCGGTGCAGACGGGGGCTTCAACGGTAACGATGAACTTCTGATCGGAGCCGTCGCTCAGTTCGGCAACAACTTCGCATTCGCCGACGCTGACAGCCGTGATGGTGGCAGAGGCGTTGTTGTCGGTATCGGGCGATACGGTTGCAATGGTAGTGTTCTTGGAATACCATTCAGTAACCGTCTGATCGCCGGTCAGGGTTGCCGATACGGTTTGGACTTGCACCTGACCGTTACCGATGTGCAGCGTAACGGACGTATCGGCGGCAATGTTCAGCGCCAGAACGGCGAGGAGCATCACAACGCATACGAGGGAGAGAATCAGTCTTTTTTTCATCTCAAAATTCCTTCCTTATGAATTTTGTTTTTCTCCTGTCTCCCGAATCGAGGGACATAGATACAGAATAATCATATCATATTTAAGAAGGGATTTGGATGATTCCCCGCAAAATTCACAAGGAGTTTACATTTGCCGAAGCGAGCGAAAAGTTCCGCCCTGTCCGCCTTTTTTCGGAAAATCCTTGCAAAATCCGTAAAAATGTGCTATACTAACATGAATTTTTATGAATACGACCCGAAAGGTTTCTTGTATGATCTGCAATAACATTCTGGAAGCGATGGGGAACACCCCGATCATCCGCCTGCATCATCTTGCTCCGGCAAACGGCGCGGAGATCCTCGTCAAGTTCGAGGGACTCAACGTCGGCGGCTCCATCAAGACGAGAACGGCTTACAATATGATCCGCGCTGCGGAAGAAAAAGGACTCGTCAACGGCGATTCCATCATCGTCGAGCCGACGAGCGGCAACCAGGGCATCGGACTGGCGCTGGTCGGTGCGGTGTGCGGGTACAGGGTGAAGATCATCATGCCCGACTCCGTAAGCGAAGAGCGGCGCAAGCTCGTCGAGCACTACGGCGCGGAAGTGATCCTCGTGCATGACGCGGGGAATATCGGTCTCTGCATCGAGGAATGCCTGAATCTCGCGCTGAAAATGGCGAAGGAAGATCCGCGCGTTTACGTGCCGCAGCAGTTTGAGAAGCCGGCGAATACGGACGTGCAGCGCAGCGTGACGGCGCAGGAGATCCTTGACGCGGTCGGCAAACCGATCCACGGCTTCTGCTCCGGCATCGGCACGGGCGGCACGATCACCGGCATCGGCGAAGGCCTCAAGGCGGCGAATCCCGATATGACGATCTGGGCAGTCGAGCCCGAGAACGCGGCGATCCTCTCCGGCGGCTCCATCGGCACGCATCTGCAGATGGGCATCGGCGACGGCGTGATCCCCGCCATCCTGAATCGGGACATCTACGACGATATCTGTATCGTGAGCGACGACGACGCCATCCGCGTATCGAAGGAACTCTCGTCAAAGGAAGGCATCATGTGCGGCATCAGCAGCGGTACCAACGTCGCCGCCGCTATCCGGCTCGCCGAAAAACTCGGTCCCGGTAAAACCGTCGTTACCGTCCTCCCCGATACCGCCGAACGCTATTTCTCCACCCCGCTGTTTGACTGAGGGGAACGAGGGGAACGCGGCCTTTTGGAAAAGGCCTGGCGAAAACTTCTGGATGGAATAGGATAAATATAATCAGCCGAGAGCGTTAGGGCTAAACCGTAACGTTCCCGGCTGTTTTTTGTTTGATTGTTCACACGTTCTGCTCAAACTGCATGGATGAGCACGGTGCCTTTTCCATACCCAGTCGAAAATTCTTTGCCAGGCTTTCTTTTAAGAAAGCCGCGTACTTTCCTTGCGCTTCCTCACTGCCATATAGTCTTCGAGGATCAATCTTGCGGAGAGGGCGTCGACGGTAGCCTTGCGCTTTTGTCCGCGGACGTTGTTCTCGCTGAGGATCTTGTGTGCCGACACGGTCGTCAGCCGCTCGTCGTAGAGTTCGGTCGGAATCCCGGTCAGTTCGGCGAGCTCCCGGGCAAACGCGGCGCATTTTTCGCTCCGCCAGCCCGCCGTGCCGTCCATGTTGATCGGATTGCCGACGACGATCAGCTCCGCGCCGAGCTCCTTCACCTTTTCGCTGATGAGGGCGAGCGCCTTTTTGTAGGAATCGGCGGCTACGCAGCCCGCTTCCGACGCCATCATCTCATATTTGTCACAGACAGCCACGCCGGTGCGCGCGTCGCCGTAATCCAGTCCCACAATGATCATTTGGCTTCCTCCCGAGGCGTTCCCGTCCGAGGCGCATTCCCGGACTTCTGCTTCGCGTAGGCAACGATCTCGGCGAGCGTCGGAAT
>JAZUKT010000354.1:0-2084 GCA_045643445.1 Eubacteriales bacterium | reverse complement strand
GATCCGACTTGCTTTTCCGCCGAGGCCGTCAACGATATTGCGAAGCTGACGGTCGTTCATATCCACGCAGCGCTTCCACGTCACTTTGCGGACGTCGATGCCGAGCGCGTTGCCCTGCTGGATGTGGTTGTCGAGCATAGCGGCGAGGAGGTTGTTCGCTGCGCCGATCGCGTGGAAGTCACCCGTGAAGTGGAGGTTGATATCCTCCATCGGGACGACCTGTGCGTAACCGCCGCCGGCCGCGCCGCCTTTGACGCCGAATACCGGGCCGAGAGAAGGCTCACGGAGCGCCACGGTAACGTCCTTACCGATCCGCTTGAGGCCGTCCGCGAGACCGATCGTCGTCGTGGTCTTGCCTTCGCCTGCGGGAGTCGGCGTGATCGCCGTGACCAGTACGAGCTTGCCGTTCGGGCGGTTCGTTTCTTTCAGGAGCGCCGGGTCAACCTTTGCCTTGTAGTGACCGTAGGGTTCGAGATACTTTTCGTCCACGTGTGCTCGTGCGGCGATCTCGGAAATGGGAAGCATCTTGCACTGCTGGGCAATTTCAATGTCGCTGAGGTATGCCATAATTGTTTCTCCTTTCAAATGAACGTCCGCGCCTTACCGGAAATAACGGACGGCTGCTTCAAACATTCTGATATCGTAGTTGCCGGGTACGTTTTTATAGAGTCCTGCGCCGACGCGTTCGCTGTGTCCCATCTTACCGAAGACTCGGCCGTCCGGCGAGGTGATGCCCTCGATGGCGTACAGAGAATCGTTCGGGTTGAAGTGTACGTCGTCGGTGGCGTTTCCGTCCATATCGACGTACTGCGTGGCGATCTGTCCGTTGGCAGCCAGCGCACGGATCGTTTTCTCATCCGCGAGGAAGCGTCCTTCGCCGTGGGAGATCGGCACCGTGTAAATTTCACCGGGTTCGGTCAGGCTGAGCCACGGGGACTTATTCGACGCCACTCTCGTGCGGACGAGCCGCGACTGGTGACGGGCGATCGTATTGAACGTGAGCGTCGGGCAATGCGCGTCCGTGTCGATGATCTTGCCGTACGGCACGAGGCCGAGCTTGATGAGCGCCTGGAAACCGTTGCAGATACCGCACATGAGGCCGTCGCGGTTGTCAAGCAGATCGGACACACCTTCGCGGATCGCGGCGTTGCGGAAGAAAGCGGTGATGAATTTGCCGCTGCCGTCCGGTTCGTCGCCGCCGGAGAAGCCGCCCGGAATGAAGATCATCTGCGCCGTCTTCAGCGAATCGGCGAACTGCTCCACGCTCCGGCGGATACCCGCGGACGAGAGGTTATTGATGACGATGATCTCGGGGTCTGCCCCCGCGTCACGCATGGCCTTGGCGCTGTCGAATTCGCAGTTCGTGCCGGGGAACGCCGGGATGAGTACCTTCGGCTTGGCGGACTTGACGGCCGGTTTCGCCCAGTTGTCGTACCGCTTCGTGAAGGTTTCCATCGGAGCGCCGGACGAAGGAATATTGCAGGGGAACACGCCCTCGAGTTTGTTTTCATAGAGGCTGAGCAGGTCGGAAAGGCCGATCTCTTCGCTGCCCCGGCTGATTTTGCCGTCATCCGTGACCGTACCGACGAGGTAGTCGGCTTCCACATCCCCGGTGACTTCAACGAGGAAGCAACCGTAACAATAGTCGAAGATCGCTCTGTTGCACATGCCCTCATCATATCGGAAACCGAAGCCGTTGCCGAACGCCATTTTCATGACTGCCTCTGCGATACCGCCGAAGCCAGGCGTATAGCACGCGACTGCCTTGCCGCTTCTGAGGAGCGACGTGACTTTATCGAAGGTTTCAAGCAGGCTCTTCGTCTCGGGAAGACCGTTTTCGTCATATTTTGAAGCGAAGAGGACGACTTTATCGCCGGCTTTCTTGAATTCGGGCGAAACGATAGACGACGTTTTTTCCGTCGTGACCGCAAAGGAGACGAGCGTCGGCGGAACGTCCAGTTTCTCGAACGAGCCGCTCATGGAGTCCTTGCCGCCGATCGCGCCGATACCGAGGTTCATCTGCGCCTCAAAGGCACCGAGCAGTGCGGCGAGCGGCTTGCCCCAGCGTTTGCCGTCCTTGCCGG
>JAZUKT010000353.1:0-1971 GCA_045643445.1 Eubacteriales bacterium | reverse complement strand
CGTCAGCGTGCCCGCGTTCACCCGTTTTCCGGCGAACCAGAGCAGCACGACGATACCGAGATTGAGGATCACGTAGGTAAGCGGATTCATGAGCGCGGAAATACGCCCTGCCCGCTGTTCGGCACGGTTGAGCGCGTCGTTACTGCCGGCGAATTTCTCCCGCTCGGACGACTCCATGCCGAATGCACGGATAACGCGCGCGCCGGTCAGATTCTCCCGCGTCGTCCCGGTCAGCTCATCGAGTTTTCCCTGCACGGTGCGGAACGCCGGAACGGACAGCGACATGACAGCCGCCACGACGACAGCGAGCAGGACGATGACACCGAGAAAAATCAGCGCGGAACGCCCGTCAAGCGTAAAGGCCATGATCATCGCGCCGAAAACGACGAACGGCGAACGAAGCAGCAGACGCAGCGCCAGATTCAGTCCGTTCTGCACCTGATTCACGTCCCCGGTCAGCCGGGTGATGAGCGTCGGCGTTCCCGTTTTATCGAGATCGGAAAAACTCAGCCGCTGGATATGAACGTACAGATCGTGCCGCAGTCTTGTGGCGGTGCCGACCGACGCTTTTGCCGCGAAATACTGCGCCGTCACGGAGCAGACGATCCCGATGACGCCGAGCGCGATGAGGATCAGAAAACGGCTGACGATAAGAGCGCGGTCCCCGTTTGCGATACCCCGGTCTATCGTATCGGCGACGACAAGCGGAACGAACAGTTCAAACAGCGCTTCAAGCAATTTGAAAAAGGGGCCGAGGATCGCCTCGATGCGGTAGGAACGCAATGTCTGCCACAGTCGTTTCATATCCGTGCCCCTTTCGTATGTTTCTCTCATTCTTTCGGTATTATACCATATTCTGCCCCCGTTTACAAGGGCATAGACGGCCGACACATGAAAAAAGAAGCGAACGCGCGTCCGCCTCTTTTTCTTCTGTTTTATTTTGCGTCAAGCCAGTTTTCGCCGCGCCCGCAGTCCGCCAGAAGCGGTACCGCCAATCGGACGGCGTTCTCCATTTCGGTGACGAGGATTTCCGCCGCCTGATCCGCGCAGGATTGATCGGCTTCCACGATCAGTTCGTCGTGCACCTGCATGATCAGCCGCGCCGGGATGCCCGCGTCTTTCAGCGCCTGACGGACGCGGATCATCGCAATTTTGATCACGTCCGCCGCCGTTCCCTGGATCGGGCTGTTCATGGCGACGCGCTCTCCGAATGCGCGCAGATTGCGGTTCGGCGATTTCAGTTCCGGGATATTCCGTCGTCTGCCGAACATGGTCGTCGTCGAGCCGGATTCATGCGCGTCCGCCACCGTCTTTTTGAGGTAAGCGTCCACGCCCGCGTACGTGCCGAGGTAGCTGTCGATATAGGCTTTCGCCATTTTGCGGGTGATCCCGAGATCCTTCGAAAGCGAGAAGTCCCCGATCCCGTAGACGATACCGAAATTGACGGCCTTGGCACGGCGGCGCAATTCCGGCGTCACGTCTTCCTCCGGCACGCCGAACACCTGCGATGCGACCGCCGTATGAATGTCGACGCCCTGGAGGAACGAATCCTGCATGACGCGGTCGCCCGAGAGCACGGAAAGCAGGCGAAGCTCGATCTGCGAATAGTCTGCGTCGATCAGCTCGCATCCGTCCGCGGCGATAAAGTATTTGCGTAATTCCCGGCCGAGATCGCCCCGCACGGGGATATTCTGCAGGTTCGGATCGCTTGAGGCAAGCCGCCCGGTCGCCGTTCCAGTCTGATTGAACGTCGTATGGATCCGGCCGTTCTCATCCGCCTGCTCGGCCAGTGCGACGCCGTACGTTCCGCGCAGTTTCGCTACCTGCCGGTACAGGAGAATATCACCGATGATCGTATGATACGGGCGCAGTTCTTCGAGCGTATCGGCGTCCGTCGAATAGCCCGATTTCGTTTTTTTCCCGGCGGGCAGACCGATCTCCTCGAACAGAACTTCGCCGAGCTGCTTCGGG
>JAZUKT010000352.1:0-3970 GCA_045643445.1 Eubacteriales bacterium | reverse complement strand
TGCAGCGTTGTCGCCGGAGGTAGGCTCGTAGATACCGATCACGATCTTCTTGTTATCCTTGTCGAGCGCTACGCCCTGAGCATCGCCGTAATCGAAAGCGGCAGCCTGTTCAGCAGGGTTGGCGATCGTCTGGACCTTCTGGAACTCGAACTGACCGTCGCCGGCCTTCTTGATATAAGCGCTGTCCTTCAGAGCATCGCCGTTCTTATCGAACTGGATCTTGCCGGTAACAGCGTTGTCAAGCGTGAGCGTCCAGATAGCGGAAGCAACGTCAACGGACGTAAGAGCATCGCCCTTTGCTTCGGCAGCAGCGCGGATGGCAGCCATCGCAACGTTGTAAGCGTCGAAGCCGAGTGCGGAAACTGCAGCAACGATGTCATTGCCGCCGTTCATTTCGAAGTAGTTCGGGTTAGCGTTCAGCCATGCCTTGAAGCCGTTAACGAAATCGGCAGCGGCCGTGGAGGAGGAGTCGGATTCGTCAAAGAACGTGGAGCAGTAAACGTCGAGATCCGTGCCCTTGACTGCGTCGAGGATAACGGAAGATTCCCACGTATCGCCGGCGAGGATCGGGCATTCGATGCCGAGGTCGTTCGCGTTCTTCAGAAGGTTTGCGGCAACCGTCGTGGAGTTCGGCGCGAAGATGACGTCAGCAGACTTGTCGAGAGCCTTCTGGAGATAGTCGGAGAAGTTCGTCGTGTTGTTCGGGAAGGTTTCCATGATGACGGTGCCGCCGAGATCTTCAAAAGCGGTTTTGAAGTTGTTGGCAAGACCGAGCGAGTAGGTATCGCCTTTTTCAGCCAGAATATATGCGACAGGGGCGTCAGCGTCGTTTCCGGCAGGTGCCGTGCAGGATACGAGGCACAGAGCGGCCATCAGTACCACAAGCAGAAGAGCTGTCAGTTTTTTCATACTGTTTCCTCCAAATGTCTGACGGTTATCCGTCAGAAAATAGTTTCCTTGCGTCTTTATAGTATGCAAGTTATATTTATTATACACCAAACTTTCAGTTTGTCAATCATTTTTGACGAATTATGCGCAAATTATCCGTACGATTTGCCGCAATTTATCCAACGGACGACAACTGTATTCCGCCAGTTATTACCGTTTTAGGCAATATTTTTGCGGATCGTGAGGATGTTTTTCCCGTTCTCGTACCGATACTCCACGTCGTCCATCGCCTTTTTGACAACGTAAACGCCGAGGCCGCCGATCGAACGGTCTTCTGCCGAAAGCGTGACGTCGGGGTCTTCCCTGAGCAGCGGATTATAGGGGATCCCCTCGTCCTCAAACGTGACCGACACCGCCTTCGGATCCGCTTCCGATGCCACGCTGACCGTGATCGGACCGGACTTTCCGCCGTATCCGTACTGCACGATATTGCTGAAAATTTCATCGATCGCCACGCTGATCTGCGTCACGGCCTTCATGGGGCAGTCCGCTTTTTCAAGTTTTTCCTCAACGAAAGCGGTCACCCGTTCAATATCGCCGATCGACGCATTCTCAACGCGGATGCCGGTCGAACCGCGGTAGCAGAACGCCACCATCGTGATATCGTCAAACTGCGGCGCCTCGCCGACAAACTGAGCCACGTCTTTCGTCACGAAGCGGCAGAGCGCCTCCATGCTGTCGAACGGGTGCGAATTGAGCGCGGTGCGCAGCCGTTCTTCGCCGTACAGTTCGCTGCGTTCGTTCATCGCTTCGGTCACGCTGTCCGTGTAGAGGAAAAGGACGTCGCCCGGTTCCAGCGAGAGCTCCTGCACGCCGTAGCGCACGTCTTCCATTCCGGCGAGCACGAATCCGGCCCGGCAGCGCAGATATTCGAACGTACCGTTCGCATGACGGACGAGCGGCGGATTATGGCCGGCGTTCACGTAGCGCACGGAGCCCGTCGTAAGATCAACGGCTCCCTGCCATGCGGTGACGAACATACCGGCGGCGTTGCCTTCGCAGAGCGCGTTGTTTCCGTGCGTGAAAACGGCGTCGAGCGGCTGATCCGCTTCCGTCAGCGATTTCAGTTCCGTTTTCGCCTGCATCATGAAGAGCGCGGCCGGGATTCCCTTGCCGGAAACGTCCGCGATCAGGAAGTTGAGCGTGTCGCGGCCGGTCAGGTAGAAGTCGTAGAAATCGCCGCCGACCTCCTTCGCGGGATCCATGACGGCGTAAATATCAAAATCTCGCCGCTTCGGGAAGGCCGGGAATTTATTCGGCAGGGCGGACGCCTGAATATTCTTCGCAAATTCAAGTTCCGTGTCGATCCGGGCGGACGCCTCCGCAATATAGCGCTTCAGCGTATCGACCGTCGAGTTGATATCGTCGGACAGCGAGGCGAATTCCTCGTTCGAGCGGACGTTGACCACCTCGTCGAGATTGCCGCCCGTGATCTTGGCGAGCGAACGGTTCACGCTCTTGATCTGATTGACGACGACACGTTTGATCAGCAGGTAAATCAGCGCGAACAGAATCGCAAAGACGAGGATCTCCATGAACGTATTGACGTAGAGGGCGATATTGCGCATCTGCATGGCTTCCGCCTGCGGGAGTCCCGCGACGACGTAGTACCCTTCCGACACCTCGTATCGGCAGAGAACCGTGCCGTCCTCCGCCGGGACTTCAAATGTCTCGTCCGGCTTCGGGACCGTTGTGCCGCGCACGCCGTTCACGAATTTCTCCACCGGGAAATCAGGCGGCGCGCTGACGATATTGACGTTTTTATCAAAGACCAGAATATATCCCGTCTGACCGATATGGCGGTTCTTCGTCATTCCGACGATCATCTGATTGACGTCGCCGCCCGCTTCCACGGCGTCACTGACGTCGGCAGACAATTCGTTCAGCGCGAGGTCAAGCAGCGTATCGGTCTGCCGTTCGGCGATCGTATTCTGCAGACTGAAAACGAAATAGGAGGTGGCGAAAAATGCGAGAAGCACGGTCACGAGCAGCCAGCGCTGGATCGTCTGCGAAATACGGACGTTCGACTGTCTCTGATGCAGCTTTTCGCCGGAAAGCAGCGCAAGAACGATCGCGCCGAGCATGACGGATACGCTGTTCGAGACGACCATCGGCACGGTGCAGGAGCGCACGACCGCCATGGCCTCCGTCGGCGTAGCCATATTCGTGATAAACACCATCGTCAGGTGGAAGATCTCCACCACGACGCCGATCGAGAGCGAGATGAGAACGCCCGGCTTCTTGTCCTCAAACATATATTTGCGCAGCAGCGCGGCGTATATGCCGGCAAGGATCGTCGAGAGCGTGCAGGCCAGCCGCGTGAAGGAGCCGACGCCCCAGTACACGGCGAACCAGCGCTCGATCCCGCCGATCAGCCCGGCGATGATCCCGGCAGGCGCACCGAAAAAGAGCCCGGCGGAAAGGACGGCCGCGTCCCGGCAGTTCATCTGTGCGCCGTTGAACGGAATCCCCCAGTGGGTCCCGATGACGGCCAGCCCGCCGAACAGAACGCCCGTGATGATCTGCCGCACGACTCTGTTCAGTTTGCCGTAGGGTGTATATTTATCGAGAAGGTACAGGACAGCCGAAAGAAGCACCGGCAGCAGAGCCGCGATACCGAGTTTGATACTGGATTCCATATACGTCCTCCTTTGTCGTCAGATTTCATACAGATTTTAGCACACGCACGCCGCAAAGTCAAGCGCCGCGGGATCCGCCGCCGTCGGCAGAATGAAAAAACGGAGCACAGCCGCAGCCATACTCCGTCCCTCTCACCGGCAGCGATACAGCCGGTACAGCGTCAGGATGGATTGCTCGATCGTATAGAATCCCGCAGGATTGAAGCGGTTATCCCCGACGCCGCCCATAACGGCCGCCCCGTCTTCGGAGACAAGAACCGACACGAACGCGACGCCCGCTTTTGCCCACGGCGAGATCGCATCGGCACCCGAAAACACGTTTCCTTCTCCCGAGGCGGAGATCCCGAGCACGTCCGCCGCACTTTTCAGCATGGTCGCCGCCT
>JAZUKT010000351.1:0-3311 GCA_045643445.1 Eubacteriales bacterium | reverse complement strand
GTAGATGTTCTCGCCGCCGCGGATGATCATATCCTTGATCCGCCCGGTGATCTTGAAATTCCCGTCGGGGAGGCGCCGTGCCAGGGCGCCCGGGTGGAGCCATCCGTCCTTGTCGATAGCGGCGGCGGTGGCCTGCGGCATCTTGTAGTAGCCCTTCATGATGTTGTAGCCGCGCGCGACGAATTCACCGTCCACGTTGTCGGGACATTCGACGCCGGTCTCGGGATCGACGATCTTGCATTCCACGCCGAAGATCGGGCCGCCGACCGTGTTGACGCGCGTCTCGATGGAATCGGTCGTCTTCGACATCGTGGTCGCCGGGGAGGCCTCGGTCTGACCGTAGGTGATGCAGATCTCCGACATATGCATCTTGTCGATGACCTCGCGCATGACCTTGATCGGGCAGGGAGAACCCGCCATGATGCCGGTGCGCATATGGGAGAAATCGGTCTTCGGGAAGTCCTCGTGGCCGAGCATGGCGATGAACATCGTCGGCACGCCGTGGAACGCAGTGATCTTTTCCTGATTGATGCAGGCGAGGCCCTTGCGCGGGGAGAACGCCGGGATCGGGCACATGGTCGCGCCGTGCGTCAGAGAAGCCGTCATGGCCAGCACCATGCCGAAGCAGTGGAACATCGGCACCTGGATCATCATGCGGTCCGCGGTGGAGAGATCCATGCAGTCGCCGATGGCCTTGCCGTTGTTGACGTCATTGTAGTGCGTGAGCATGACCCCCTTCGGGAAGCCGGTCGTGCCGCTCGTGTACTGCATATTGCAGACGTCGTGCTTGTTGATCATGGCGGCGCGCCAGTGAACGGCGTCGATCGGGGTGCGTTCGGCGAACGTGAGCGCCTCGTCCCAGGTCAGGCAGCCGGGCTGTTTCGATTCGATCGTGATGATATTGCGCAGGAAGGGAAGCCGTCTTGCGTGGATCGGCTTGCCGGGCTCGGAGGTCTCGAGTTCGGGCACGAGTTCGCGCATGATGCCGACATAATCGGAGTCCTTGTAGCCGTCGATCATGACGAGCGTGTGCGTATCGGACTGACGGAGGAGGTATTCGGCCTCGTGGATCTTGTAGGCGGTGTTGACGGTGACGAGCACCGCGCCGATCTTGACGGTCGCAAAGAACGTGATGTACCACTGCGGCAGATTGGTCGCCCAGATGGCCACGTGATCGCCCTGCTTGACGCCGAGAGAGATGAGCGCACGGGCGAACGTGTCCACGTCGTCGCGGAATTCGGCGTAAGTGCGGGTGTAGTCGAGCGTCGTGAAGCGGAAGGCGTGCTGGTCGGGGAATTCTTCGGTCACGCGGTCGAGCACCTGCGGGAAGGTCAGGTCAATGAGCTGTTCCTTCGGCCAGATGTAGTAACCGTCGCCGCGGCCGTTCGTCTGGAGAATGTGCCCGGTCGAATCGCCGCCGAGATACTGCGACATGAAGTGCGCGTAGTGCGGGAAGACGATACCGGCGTCGGAGAGCTCGCGGTCGTACTGCCGGAGCCATTCGAGCGAGACGTAGCCCTCGTAATTGACGCTGCGGAGCGCCATCATGAAGTCGTCGATCGGGAGATCGCCCTCGCCGATGATGCGGTAGCGGATCTGTCCGTCCTCCACGACGGAGTCCTTGATGTGGGTGTATTTGATGTACGCGCCGAGATTGCGGATCGTCGTTTCCGCGGATTCTCCGGCGAAGCGGTACGGGTGGTTCAGATCCCAGAGCGCGGCTACGCTGTCGCTGCCGATCCGGGCGAGAACGTCCGCGAGACGCGCGGTGTCCGCATAAACGCCGTTCGTTTCGAGCAGCAGCGTGACGCCGGCTTCCTCCGCGATCGGCGCGAGTTCCTTCATCGGCTCGATGACGTATTCGTCCGGGAAATCCGTGGTCGGGCCTGCCGTGAGGTCGCCGAGGACGCGGATATAGGGCGTGCCGAGTTCATGCGCCAGCGCGATATATTCCTTCAGTTCGGCAACGGTCTCGTCCCGCTTTTCGGGGAAACGAAGCGAGCAGCCGGAGGAAAGGCAGCAGATCTCGAGCTTCATCTGGCGGAGATGTTCGCGGGTCGCGGCCAGATTTTCCGGCTTGAAGGGAGCAGCGTGGACGGAGAAGATATCGCCGCCGAGGCCGCGCATTTCGATGCCGGAGAAGCCGAAGTCCTTCGCTACCGAATAAATATCAGACCACGAAAAATCGGGACAGCCGAGCGTGGAAAACGAAAGTTTCATAGGTTACTCCGTATATGAAAAAGGTTGGGGATTTCAGAATAAAACAGGATCGGGATTCAGTCGGCAAGCCGGAGAAGATCGTCGATCATGGCGGCGACGTCGGGATAGACGCCTTTGGCCGCTTTTTTCAGATCGGGGTGGGCGTTTTCAACGGCGCATCCGTGGAACCGGCTGATCATGGCGAGATCGTTGAGCGCGTCGCCGGCCGTCCATACGTTGGATTCCGGGACGTTCATGAGGGCGGCATAGCGGGAGAGCCCGACGCCCTTGTCCATGCCGGCCGGAGGAATGTCGATATAAATGCGGTTGCAGAGCGGATTGACCGTGTCGCCGTAGCGGCGTTTGATCTCCGCGAGGCACGCGCCGGTCTCCTCCTCCGTTTCGCAGAAGGCGTAGAGGACGGAAAATTCGTCGTATCCGTCGAGCTCGCAGAGCGGATGAAAATGCCTGGCGGCGTCGCCGTCGGGGCAGTTCCAGTCGAAGGTGTCGCGCGATTTTCCGCGGCATACGTCCACGGGCGTTCCGTAGTGCTCGCCCATATAGCGGACGATCCCGCGTACCGCATCCCGCGCCGGACCGCGGTAGTCGTAAATGACGTTGCCGTTCGGGGTGAGACAGAGCGCGCCGCTGAAAACGAGAAGAAAATCAACGTCCACGCCGCATTCCCGGATCGTGCGGGTGAAATTATGGTCGCGGCCGGTCACCATGCCGAAGAGGTTTCCCGCAGCACGGAACCGGGCGACGGCATCCCGATCCCGGTCGGAAACGCCGTTTCTGTTCAGCGTTCCGTCGAAATCGGAGGCGAAGATATACATGAGAGCTCCTTTCGGTGGATGCGGATCACTCGTTGCCGGGTACGACTTCCACCTTCAGAATGTTCGTGTTGCCGGGCGTCATGACGGGCATACCGGCTGCAATGACCACGCGGTCGCCGGGCGAAACGAGGTCGAGCTCCTTTGCGCAGTCGATGGCGTGGCGGAAGAGGGCTTCCAGCGTGTTCTGCTCGAGCGCCAGCACCGGGTAGACGCCCCACGAGAGGGCAAGCTGATGGAAAGTCTTCATTTTCGGCGTAGCGGCGACGATCGGTTGAG
>JAZUKT010000350.1:0-5064 GCA_045643445.1 Eubacteriales bacterium | reverse complement strand
TTCGACGGCGCAAAGCGGATCACCGTTGACGTGTCGTCCATGGAATCCGCCTCCTGATAGGCGATCTCAAACCACACGACGCCGTCCGTGCCGATCTGCCGGCTGAACGTCGCTTCCGTCTGGAACACGAATGCGTCGTCGCCCTCGTCTGCCGGATCCGCCTGAAAGAATTTGAGTAGCTCCGCCAGCCGGTCGTGCAGCTCGTCTGCGTCGTCCGCATCGAACGAGTCGCCGTCGTCCGCGTATCCTTCGGGATCGTCGAAACAGCCCTCGCTGTACGATTCGCCGGGCAGGATCGTGCCGGTGCTCGCGCAGAGCTCCTGTACCGCCGTCTCCATATCGTCCGGGAAATCCTCGGGATCGTACGGAGCCGTGCGTTTCGGTGCGTTCGGCGCGGTAAACAGCCCGAGCTGATTCGGCCGCAGTCCGTCGAACAGGGACGGTGCGCTCGGGGCAGCCGTATAATGCCGGGACGTGAGCGTCAGTTTGACACGGCGCTCCTCCAGCGTGATGGGTTCGGCATTCATGCGTTGTTCTCCTCCGCGGGATCGGCTTTCGTCTGTCCCGCTTTCAGAATATTATAGACAAGCACGCCGCCGATGACGATCAGCGCCCCGATAAGCGCCAGCGTGCCGAGTTTTTCGGATAGAACGATCGCCGCGAGGATCGGATTCAGGATCGGCTCGATCATGCTGATGAGCGACGCGGTGAGCGCGGGCGTTTTTTGGAGTCCTTCCGCCATGCAGATGTAGGCGAGACCGAACTGCACGAGCCCGATTACGAGTACGCCGCCGACGGCAGGGAGCGAGAAATCCGTTTCCCGCACGATCCACGGCAAACCGACGAGGACGCCGATGATGCACCCGATCAGGACGGACGAGAGCGTATCGGAGCCGTCGAATTTCTTCATCATGAACATGACGGCATAGGTGACGCCGGACGCGAGCGCGAGCAGATTCCCGAGCATCCCGCCGGACGAGATCGAATCGAGGAAGAAGAGCACGACGCCGAACGACAGCACTACGGTCGCGCCGACGTCGATCTTATCGGGCTTTTCGGCGAAGATCAGCCACGACAGCAGAATGATGAACACGGGCGCCGTGTACTGGAGCAGGATCGTGTTGGCGGCCGTCGTGAGCTTGTTGGCGATCACATAAAGCGTCGAGGTCGCCCCGATGGCCACGCCGCCGATCAGAACGGAGCGGTTCAGGCGGATCGGGTGCTTCTTGATCTTCATGTACACGAGCAGCTCGAGGGCGGCAATGGCACAGCGCGCACAGCCGATCGAGAGCGAATGCCACGGCACCAGCTTGACGAGCAGGCCGCCGAGCGAGAAGCAGACCGCCGCGCAGAAAACCAGAAACGGCGAGAGAAATTTCGATTTCATGAAAGCGTCCTTTTCGGTGAACGTCAGAATTTGACCGGGACGAGTACGGGATCCTCCACGAGGATGCAGCCGAAACGGGCGATCCAGTCGAGGGCAACGGCCTCGGACGCGGGATCGACGGTCACGTTGGCGTGGTGCGCGTCACAGCCCATACAGACGGGCGCGCCGAACTGTCCGCAGAGTTCAAAGAAACGCTCCTGCGGATACAGACGGTGGTCGCGGATGCCGAGCAGGTTGATCTCGAGCGGAAGGTTGTGCGCTTTGGCGGCGAGAATCAGCCGGGTGTATGCGTCGTCGCTGACAGCCTGATCTTCGCCCGTGTAGCGCAGAAGATCCGGGTGCGCGATGTACGTGAACACGCCCGTGTCCATGGCCTCGATGACCTGATCGACGAAGCGGTTGAGCACGGCGGGATCGTCTGTCTGGCTCGCATAGAAGCGGGTGTCCATTTCGTTGCCGAGGAAGTGCTGGCCGAGCAGGAGATAATCGAGCGGATAGCGGGTGAGGAGCTTCATGAAGTCGGCGAAATATTTCGGGTAATATTCGAGCTCGTACCCGATCTTGATGTCGATCTGACCGCGGTATTCTTCGCGCAGAGCGAGGAGCGTTTCCACATAATCCTCTTGCTGTTCGGGAAACATACGGTGGCCGGAGTAACGGTCGCTGTCGAAAAACACGGCGGGCGCATGATCGGCAAAACCGAGCCGTTTCAGGCCGCCTGCGATAGCGGTTTCGATGTATTCGCGTTCCGTGCCGGATGCATGGCGGCAGCGGAAGGTGTGGGTGTGCAGATTGGTGATCATGGTACTTCCTTAATTCTCCGCGGAAGGCGGTGATATGCGTGTCTATTCTACCATATTCCGGCGGCAGAATCAAGGGGAAACGGGAAAGATGCGCGGCGATTTGCGGTTTGTGAGGGTTTTCGCCGCAGATTGACGGACGGCGCCGAACGCGGTCGAAACGGCTGAACGATTCCTGCCGGGACAGGCGAAAAACGCCGCCGCACCCGCTTGACAAGCATCAACTGACGTGGTATAATACAGACAAACATTTGTTCTGACCACTTGTTCTGTCTCCGGGAGCTTCCGCCGGATGAAACAGAAGAAATGGAAACAAACGCCGTGGTGTGCGCGTGTCTCGAATGCGGGGAACCGATCCGGGACGGCGACACCGCCTATGAATTTCGGGACGGCTTCCGATGTCCCGCCTGTGTGGAAGCCGCCTTTGTGGTATGCCGCGCCGAACCGATCCGCTGGAAGGACATTCCGGGATGGGAACGCCGGGCGGCAGTCAATTACAGAAAGGATGAGGACGATTGATCCGCAGTTACGTCATCAAACGCACGGAAAAACTACTCAGAGAGGTGAAATGTTATCGCGCATCGGCCGAATATTACAGCAGTCTGCTGGATTGCGGCGCGCTCGCGGACGGCCAGCGGCGGCAGATTGAGATGCGGCTTGCTCACGTGGAGCGGACGGTCGCTGCCGTGAATCGCGCGCTCGGTCTGCTCGATCCGATGGACGAGACGATCATCCGGCTCATGTACATAGAGGGACGCGACGCGAACGCCGTCTGCGATGCCTGCGCCCTCGAACGCAGCAGCGTCTATCGCCACCGTGCCGCCGCCGTTCAGCGGATAGCCGCAGCGATATACGGGGGATAGGAGGACGAGGGGGAGACGCGGCCTTTTGGAATGAGGCCCTCCTGACGCAAGCGTCAGGGGCGAAAACTTCTATGGATGGATGGGGTTGACAAGGTTTTTCCTAAAGCATTAGGGCGTAACTGTTTGGGTTCCGTCAGGTGGATGAAATTGCTGGGATATAATACCTGAATCACCGCTTCGCGTCACGGCGTGGGCGGATAGGGTCTCGGTGGTCCCTAGCCGCCTCGGAAACGATTTTCTGAGGCTCTGAAACGCCTATATTTCGATGGTCGGACATTGTCCATCCTATCCTATCCATTAAAGTTCTTGCCAGGCTTCTTTCAAGAAGCCGCGTTCTCCTTTTTCAAAAGGCCGCGTATCCCTCGTTCCCCCAAAAGGCGAGGCCGTCGATGACGCACGAATAGCGCGAGGCCTGGGCGGTATACTGGTTTTCGCGGGCGTCGTCGAAGCGGAGGTCAGGTTTACCGGGCGCGAGCCGCTTGAAGTAGAGTGCGCCGCCGGTCGGATCCGCACCGCCGAGAGCCGCACGGGCTGCATCGCGGGCGAGTTCTGCCGCACGTCCGTCGGGGATCGCGCCGAGATCGGCCTCCCGGATCACGCCCTCGTCGATGAGGCTGTCCAGCACGGCGGGCACGCTCGTCTCGTGCGCTTCTGCCCGATTGCGCACCGCGGCGGCGATCGAGACCTGCGCGGCAAATCCCGCCTCGGGAAACGCCCGCACCAGCACGCGCGCGAGCAGTTCTTCCGTTCCGACGGCGCTGACCGGATGTGCCAGCAGGATCGCCGTCAGCAGTCCGCACAGCCATTTTTTTGTCGTCACCCGCCGCGCCTCCCGTTCATCAAAATCTTTTTTCGTGCGCTTATCGTTCCCGCACGGCGCGAGCGCTATACGCATGGGTTTCTGCCGATTCTGCCGACAAATCCATCTGCATGAAAATCCGGACAAAACAAAAGCGACAGTCGATGTGACTGCCGCTTTTTGCTTGATGCGGGTTAAATCGTTTGATTATTTTGCTGCTTCGCCGAGAACCTTCGTGCAGTAGTTGTAGAGCAGCATAGCGAGGTCGCTGCGCTTTGCGTTTGCCTTCGGGGTGATCTTGTTGTCAACGACGATGAGAAGATTCTTCTTCGTTGCGAACTTGACGCCTTCTTCGGCCCAGTCAGCTACTTCGTCCTTGTCGTCCACGGTGATCTTCGTGGTCGAGATGCTGAGGGACTTGTTGCGGATGTACTTCTCGTAACGAGCCATGATGGTGTACATCTGAGCGTGCGTCACGGGGTTTTCGGGACCGAACGTACCGTCGCCGTAACCTTCGATCAGGCCGACTTCATTTGCCCATGCGATATACGGAACCGCATAGCTGAAGTAAGCGTATCTCGGGCCGGTCGGCTGGCAGTCGGTGAATTCGGAAACAGCCGCGTAATCGTCGATGTCAACTTCCGCGAGTCTGCCGAGCACGGTCATGAACTGCGCACGGGTCATCGTGGAGGTCGGGCTGAACTTCGTGGTTTCGGTACCCTTGATGAGGTACGGATCACGGTAGTAGCCGAACATGACGGCTGCGTAAAACTTTGAGTCCTTCGAAACGTCGGTGAAGGGATTGACCTTTTCTTCCTCTTCTTCCTTTTCGGTGAAGGTTACGTCGAGCGTGCCGTCAGCGGCGATGCCCTTAATGGTGTAGAGCGCATAGGAGAGACCGCCGGAGGTCTTTTCTTCGTAAGCGGTGGTGTTC
Organism: Eubacteriales bacterium; assembly: GCA_045643445.1. Taxonomy (GTDB): domain Bacteria; phylum Bacillota; class Clostridia; order Oscillospirales; family CAG-272; genus UMGS1696. The sequence goes on along the minus strand of JAZUKT010000350.1, from coordinate 281 downwards.
GTGACGTCCTTGCCGTTGTACTTGACGGTTTCGATTTCGGAACCGGTGTTCGGGATGATGCGGAGCACAACGTCGTCGCCCTTCACGGCAGTCACTTCTTTGACAGCGGTGAGGGAGTTGGAGCCGCTCGCCACGTGGCCGTTATCGTCGGTCTTGATGGTGACGGTGTAGATGCCCGGGATGCCCTTGTTATATTCGAATACGAGTTCGTCGCCCTTCGCAACGGTGAACGTGTACTTCGGCGTGGTGGAGGAACCGTTCTGATCGTAATACTTGACCGT
>JAZUKT010000349.1:0-3316 GCA_045643445.1 Eubacteriales bacterium | reverse complement strand
GTCCGGCACTTCGTCAAGGCGTGCGTCGGGTCTGTCAACCTTGTTGATGACCACGATAACGCGGTGACCGAGTTCCATAGCGCGCTTCAGAACGAAACGTGTCTGCGGCATCGGACCTTCCGCGGCGTCCACGAGCAGAATAACGCCGTTTACCATCTTCAGGATACGTTCCACTTCGCCGCCGAAGTCAGCGTGACCGGGGGTGTCGATAATATTGATCTTTACACCGTTTCTGATAACGGAGGTGTTCTTGGCAAGAATGGTGATGCCGCGCTCACGTTCAAGGTCGCCGGAGTCCATGACTCTTTCGCGGACGACCTGATTTTCATGATAGGTATCGCACTGTTTCAGCATCTGATCGACCAGCGTCGTCTTACCGTGGTCAACGTGCGCAATAATCGCTACATTACGAAGATCTTCTCTGATCAAAACGTGTTTCCCGCTTTACCCGGAATCGGATAAAGTTATCCTTTCGTATGAAAATATCATTCAACCTTTTAATTATACCACAGTGTTTCCCCAAATGTAAAGAATCACGACAGAAAAAATTGAATTTCGGCACTATGGTGAAAAACGAACGGAAAATGAGCCGGATTTTTGTAAAACGCACGCTATTTCCGATTCCAGAATCGGTCAAGCAGTGTGTGAAGCGATACGAGATCGCCCGTATAACGCATATGCCGCCAGTGCGTCGGGAACAGATGCTTCATGTTCGGATCGTTCAGCCGGTCGTCGATCAGGACGATGACGCCGTGGTCATTTTCCGAACGGATCACACGCCCTGCCGCCTGCAGAACCTTGTTGATCCCGGGGCAGGTGTAGGCAAAGTTGTATCCCTCTTCGGTTTTGTTCTGATAATAAGCGGCCATGATGTTCCGCTCCGCCGAGATCTGCGGCATCCCGGTTCCGACAACGATCGCGCCGATCAGACTGTCGCCGGGCAGGTCGATTCCTTCCGAGAACATCCCGCCGAGAACGCAGAATCCGACGAGCGTGCCGTCCTTGTGGTTAGAGAAAAGATTGATGAAACGTTCGCGCTCGCGGTAGCTCATCCCCTGTTTCTGCATAACGAGATCGCAGCCGGGCGACATGCGGGCGAATACGCGGCAGACGCGCTGCATATAATCATAGGACGGAAAATAAACGATATAGTTTCCCGCCTGCGCCGCGACCGTTTCGACGATCACTTCCGCACAGTCGCGGATGGTAGAACGGCGATCAGAGAGCCGTGTACTGATGGAATCATAAGCGACAAGGCAGAGATTTTCCGGATCATACGGCGATTCGAGTTCAAGGATATCAGCGTCCGGCAGTCCGGTCAGCTCGCGGAAATATTCGCTCGGCGAAAGCGTAGCGGAGAACAGAATCGAGGATGTCGCAGACGAAAGCATCGTGCGGATCAGCCCGGCCGGATCGACGCAGAGGATCTCCGCCGTCACACGCCCGTTGATATGCGAAGCAAAGAAGCGGAAGTGCTCGTCAAAGTATCCGCCGGCAAAAGAAGTCTGACTAAGCGCGTCGTAAATCGGCTGAATCAGATCGGCGGATTCGTGACGGTCACGGATATACCGGCCGAGCAGGCGCGAAAGATCGTCGCAGGCACGGAGCAGCCCGGGCGGAATCGCATCCGCGTCGCAGAAGCCGCAGGAGACCTCCTCACCGGCCTCGTTCTGCGTGAGAGATTCGTTCTCCCGGCACAAACCGCGGATCGCCTCAAACGCCGTCGTGAGTGATTTGACGCGGTCTCCGAGATCAGTGTCATCCGGGAACGCAGTCTCCGTGAGGCCGTTCAGCTGATCAAGCAGATCGGAAGAGAGGGAAGCCGAATAGGTGTCACGCACCCGATCCGGCATATTGTGCGCCTCGTCAAAAAGGAATACGTAACGGTCGTGACGAAGCGGATTTTTGAAATACTGTTTCAGCCGCACACCGTCGTCGAGAACGTAGTTATAGTCGCATACGACCATCGTGCAGGATTCGGAAAGCGCAAGCGACAGCGCATACGGACAGACGCTGTACCGCGCCGCTGCATCACGAATGCGGTCAGTCGTATAAACGGGATCATCCGATGAGAGCAGTTCAGTCAAGGCGGAAAGTTCTCGTTCGCGGCAGGAAACAAAGGTGGCACTGTCTGCTTCACGGATGCTTTCGGTCAGTTCACAGAACCGGCAGTTGATCCGCTGTCCGCTCTCCCGGAATTTCTTTTTGAACGTACACACCTGATCCTTCGAGCAGATCATGCACGTCCTGAAGTGCGGTGCGTACTTCGTGATCCGGCGAGCAGCCTCCATGGCGGCCTGTCCCGTGATCGTTTTGGCGGTCAGATAGAAGATCTTATCAGCATAACCCTCTCCGACAGATTTGACAGCCGAAAAGATAGCCGACATGGTTTTACCGATCCCGGTCGGCGCGGATACCAAAAGGGAAGTCCCGCGGCGGATCGCCCGATAAGCGTACTGGATGAATTCCGCCTGTCCCTCACGGATCGTGTGATAAGGAAACGGCATTTTTTTCGTCTCGATCGGAAAAAGCCGCTCACTGTCCGCATATACCTGAATAAACGGGAGCGCGCGGTTGAGGAGCGTTTCGAGCATCCTCTCAAGGGCAACACGCGAAAAGGCAGCCGTAAAGGAAACGGATTCTCCTGCACTGTTTGAGAGGAACGTCATGCGGATAACGACCGTGTTGACGCCGTTCGTTTCGGCAAACAGAGCGGCGTTTACGGCTGTTTCTGCAAAATGATCGGGATTCGAGAAAGGCGACAGCGACGGGGAGAGACGGGGAACGGTGATCAGTTTTTCGATGGTATGAACCGATCCATCGTAGGAAATACTATCCGCAACTGAAGAAACGGTCACGAAAAGATCGCCGTATACGAATTCCTTTTCAAGCGGAATATTGACGCCTACTCCATCGACCGGGGTAATGCCGTCTGTCTGACGTTCATCAGCCGCTTTTTTCGAAGACGTGCGCCGGAATCCGAATTTTTCCATGAGCAGAGTAGCGTTTTCGCGCTGATACGCACAATGCGACAACTCTTCCGCTGTCAGAAAGACACGGTTGTCGCTGCCGTCGTATTTCATGGCACGTCTCCTTTCATTTCGATCACATATTCCTTATCAGTATAGCATACTGCCGCCAAAAAATCAATCTGCGGTTTACAAAAGCGCATAAATGAAAAAAGGACAGCGTAGGAAAATCTTGCTTTTTGTCGTACGCCGTGATATAATAAGTCCAATGAACACGAAACCGAGGTATTCCTATGGTGCTTGATAAAAAAGAAACGGCCGTTGCCTATCGCTGCCCGGAATGCGGC
>JAZUKT010000348.1:0-2671 GCA_045643445.1 Eubacteriales bacterium | reverse complement strand
CTGTCGTCCGCAAGGTGGACAAGTACCGTCATCACATCGGAACGATCCTTCTGCTTGCGGCGGTCATCATCGCGGCGCTCTTCATCGTGTACCGGGCGCTGTTCGTCGTCTCCCGCGTGGAGGTGAACGGCTCGGATGCCTACTCGGCTGAGGACGTCTTTGCGGCTGCCGCAATCGAAAAGGGCGACGGACTCTATTCGTTCTCCGCAGGGGAAGCCGAGAATGCCGTGACCTTCGTGTGCCCCGGGCTCAAATCGGCGACCGTGAAGCGCACCGTCCCGAATAAGGTCTCCATTACGGTCAGCGAAGACGAGGCTGCCTGGCAGGCGGTTATCTGGGGCGACCGGATGACGCTTTCCGCCGGACTCCGCGTGCTTGAGGTGCTGGATTCCGACGAGGAGTGCGCGCTGCCGACGCTGCTGCTGCCGCCGGTGCGCTATTCCGTGGCAGGGCGGACGCTTGAATTTTCGAACTCGAAGGACGAGCGGTATATCCGTGACGTGCTGACGGCGGTGCTCGACAATCCGCTCAGCGGCCGGATCGGCACGATTGATCTGACGAACGCCTATAATACGACGGTAACGGTGGACGGGCGTTATCTGATGAAGCTCGGCACCGAGGACGACTGCGATCTGAAACTCAAAATGGGTTATAAAACGATCACGAGCAGCGATTTTGACGTGTCCGCTCCCGCGCGTATCGACCTGACCACGCCGGAACGCGCCATCGTGGAATACGACCATTCGCTGACGGTTGACTGAAAAAATCGGCCGCCGCAGGAAAAAACGACCGAAAAAAGCCGTACAATCCGCATTTTTTATAGAAAATTTCCGAAAAGCCCTTGCAAAAAGCCAAAAATTCATGTATTATATAGTGTAGTGAATTGTAATTTGTGACAGTACGGTTTCATAAACCGTTGCTTGAACGGAAAGAAAATCGGAACAGGAGGGCATCAAAATGCCATTATTCGAACTGGACGACAATACATACGAAAGCGGCGTAAATATTAAAGTGGTAGGCGTCGGCGGCGGCGGAAACAACGCTGTCAACCGCATGACCAACAGCATCAAGGGCGTTGAATTCATTTCGATCAACACCGATATGCAGGCGCTCGTGAAATCCAACGCCACGACGAAGATTCCGATCGGCGAAAAGATCACGAGAGGCCACGGCGCCGGCTCCAATCCCGAAGTAGGCGCGAAGGCCGCCGAAGAAAGCGAAGAAGCGATCCGTGCAGCGCTCGAAGGCGCCGACATGGTGTTCGTCACGTCCGGCATGGGCGGCGGTACCGGTACCGGTGCGGCTCCCGTTGTCGCACGCATTGCGAAGGATATGGGCATCCTGACGGTCGGTATCGTCACGAAGCCGTTCGCCTTTGAAGGCAAGAAGAGAATGGATCAGGCAGAAGCCGGTATCGAAAATCTGAAGCAGTACGTGGACTCCCTCATCATCATCCCGAACGAACGTCTGAAGGACGTCGGCGAGAAGATCACGATGATGAACGCATTCCAGATCGCGGACGACGTGCTCCGTCACGGCGTACAGAGCATTTCCGATCTGATCAACATCGACGAATACATCAACCTCGACTTTGCAGACGTCACGGCGATCATGTCCGACGCGGGCTACGCGCACATGGGTATCGGCGAAGCGTCCGGCAAGGACAAGGCTACCGAAGCAGCACGGAGCGCGATCTCCAGCCCGCTGCTTGAAACGACCATCACCGGCGCGACGGGCATCCTCGTATGCATCACCGCGTCGCCCGACATCCCGCTCGAAGACATCGACATCGCTTCTTCCTTCATCACGTCGGAAGCTGCAGAAGGCGCGAACGTCATTTGGGGCGCAGCCTTTGATGAATCGCTTGAGGACACCATGAAGGTGACGATCATTGCGACGGGTTTTTTGAACCGCAACGAGGCGGACAAAAATTTCAGCAAGAAGGACAGCGGTCTGAGACCGATCGCCGGCGGCAAGAGCATCAATGGTGTCAAGCAAACGTATACCGCAAAAGACGGCATCAAAAAAGCGGACGCCAAGCAGGAAGAACCCCAGCCGGAAGAAAACAACATTTCCGACGCGGATTTTGACGAGATCCTGAAAATGCTGAACATGAACAAGGGACAGGGCGGTCAGAAGAGATTCTGATTTCCCATTCATAGCGAACAGAAGGGAACGAAGCAATCCGTTCCCTTTTTGCATAGGAGAAGATTATGATAAGAAAAACCATCCTGCCGACGTACCCGGAGCCGCTTTCGTGCGTTTGCCTCGGCACGGCGCATTACGGGGCGGAATACGACGAAAAACGGTCGGTCGAACTGCTTGACGCCTATTACGCGATGGGCGGGCGCTTTCTCGACACGGCCAACGTGTACGGACGGTGGAGCCCGAGCGGACAGAACGAGTCGGAGGCGATCATCGGACGCTGGCTGAAGGCGCGGGAGATCACCGATATGGTCGTCATGACGAAGGGCTGCCACTATGCGATGGGTGAAAAGCATATCAGCCGGGTGAACCGGGCGTGCGCGATGGCGGATCTTGAGGAAAGCCGCCGGACGCTCGACTGTGACGTGATCCCGGTCTGGCTCATGCACCGGGACGACGAGACGGTCGATATCCGCGAGATCGTCGATTTTCTCGCCGAGGCCGTGCGAACGGGGAAGATCCGCCG
>JAZUKT010000347.1:0-5937 GCA_045643445.1 Eubacteriales bacterium | reverse complement strand
GAACGTGCCGGAAAGGACGCCGTCCTCTCCATGCGCGAACTGCTCGACTGCGCCGCGGTGCTGCATACGGCACGGATCCTGCTCGACTATATCAAAAGCGATAAACTCCCGGATACGGCGATCAGCGAACTGTTTGAGCGGCTGATCCCGAACCGGATGCTGGAAGACAGAATCACCCGCGCCATCGTGGCGGAGGATTTCATGGCGGACGAAGCGAGCCCCGCGCTCAGCGAGATCCGTCGGAAGAAACGCAATACGGACAACAAAATCAAGGAACAGCTGCAGAAATGGGTGTCCGGCCAGTCAAAATATCTGCAGGAAAATATCGTAACGACGCGCGGCGGCCGGTTCGTCATCCCGGTCAAGGCGGAATACCGCAACGAGGTCAAGGGACTGATCCACGATACCTCGCAGTCGGGCGCCACCCTGTTCATCGAACCGATCAGCGTCGTGGAGGCGAATAACGAACTCCGCGAGCTGGAGGCGCAGGAAGAGCACGAGATCGAGCGCATCCTTGCCGAACTGTCAGCCGGGATCGCCCAGTGCGCCGGGGCGATGAACCTCAATTATCTTAATATCACGGAGATCGCGTTTCTGTTCGCCTGCGCGGAGCTCTCCTATAAAATGGAGGCAGCCGCCCCGCAGATCGCGGACAAGCCGGTGATCGAGCTGTATCGGGCAAGACATCCGCTGCTTGACAAAAAAACGGTCGTACCGATCTCGCTCTCGCTCGGCGTGAACTATCAGATGGTCGTCATTACCGGCCCGAATACCGGCGGCAAAACGGTCACGCTGAAAACGCTCGGTCTGTTCGTCCTGATGGCGCAGGCAGGGCTCCATATCCCGGCGGAGGATACCTCAAAGGTCGGCGTGTTCGACGAAGTGTTCTCGGACATCGGCGACGAGCAGTCCATTGAGCAGTCGCTCTCGACGTTCTCGTCGCATATGAAGGAGATCGTCCGCATCATCGACGCCATGACGGAAAAGTCGCTCGTTCTGTTCGATGAACTCGGCTCCGGCACAGACCCGGTCGAGGGCGCGGCGCTGGCAACGGCCATCCTCGAAGAAACGCGGCTGAACGGAACGCTCTGCGCCGCAACGACTCACTACGCCGAACTGAAAGCCTATGCCATCGAAACGGACGGCGTCGTGAACGCATCGTGCGAATTCGACGTGGAGACGCTTCGCCCGACGTACCGGCTGCTGATCGGCACGCCCGGCAAGTCGAATGCGTTCGCCATTTCGGAAAAGCTCGGCCTCTCTCCCGTGATCGTCAAGCGGGCGGCACGGCTGGTCGATACCGGCTCGCGCAGCTTCGAGAACGTCATCGAAAAACTCGAAAAAACGCGGATCGAACTCGAAAACGAAAAGGCGGCGGCCGAGGAATCGCGCAGAGCCTTTGAAGCATACCGGCAGACCTCGGAGGAGGAACTGAAGCGGAAACTGGCGGGCGCCGAAAAAGAGGCCGACACGATGCGCAGAAAGGCACAGGAACTGCTGGACGGCGCGCGGGCGACTTCGGAATACGTTCTCTCCAAACTCGAAGAAGTCAAAAGGCAGCAGGAATCCGAACGGTTCGCCGAACAACTTGCGGAAGCGAAGAAAAACGTCCGGCAGCGCGTCCGGGATTACGACGACCGTATGAATCCGATCACGGCGGCGGATGACGAAGAAGATTATGTCCTGCCGCGGCCGCTCAAAAAAGGCGACGGGATTCTGCACCGCAATCTCGGCACGAAGGGCGTCCTGCTTGAGGATCCCGATAAGAACGGCAATGCGAGCGCACGGATGGGTACCGTCAAAATGCGCGTGAACGTCAAGGATCTCCGGCTCGTCGAAGACGCGGAAGAGCTGCGTAAGGCCGAGATGAAAAAAGCGGCGCGGGCTCACGCGGAAGTCAAGAAGAGTTTTCAGCTTGAATGCGACGTACGCGGTATGACCGGCGAGGAAGCGTGGTTCGTCGTGGACAGCTATATCGACAGCGCGATCGTGGCGGGCGTTCATACGGCGACTGTGATCCACGGTAAGGGAACCGGCGCGCTCCGGGCAGCCCTGTGGACGCAGTTCAAGGCGGATAAGCGCGTGAAATCCTTCCGTCCGGGCGCATTCGGCGAAGGCGACTACGGCGTGACCGTTCTCGAGCTGTAAGCAAAAAAACTTTCCCCGATCACGGTTATCGCCTTGCAAAACGGGGAAAATCGTGCTATAATCTTTCATAATGTGGGTAACTCTTGTTATCCAACGGAAAAATTCATCCGGCCTCACTGACCGGGATTGGAGTGTCTTATGGTAAAATTCAGACTGAGCGCTTTTTCCGATGAATATTCTCCCGAATTCGACAAGCAGATCGAAGGACTTCTGCTCAATAAGATCCACATGACCGAGCTGCGCAACATCGACGGCACGAACGTGTCCGATCTGACGGCAGAGCAGGCGAAGGAAGTCCGCCGCAAGCTGGACGCCGCCGGTCTTTCCGTATCCGCCATCGGCTCTCCGATCGGCAAGATCAAGATCACCGATCCGATGGACGAGCACCTCGATAAACTCCGCAATACCTGCGAAGTCGCGTCCATCGTCGGCACGAAGCGCATCCGTATGTTCTCCTTCTACATCGAGGACGGCAAGTACGCCGAAAGCCAGAACGAAGTCGTTGACCGCATGGGACAGATGCTCGACGTGGCGGAAGAATACAAGATGGAACTGATCCACGAAAACGAAAAGGGCATCTACGGTGACATCGGCGAACGCTGTCTCGAGCTGATGCAGATCTTCGACGGCCGTCTCGGCTGCGTGTTCGATCCCTGCAACTTCATCCAGTGCGGCTCGAAGCCGTTCCCGGACTGCTATAATATGCTCAAGCCCTACATCACCTATATGCACATCAAGGACTGCGGCCCGCACGGTATCGTTCCGGCAGGTCGCGGCACCGGCTGTCTCCCGGAGACGCTCGCCATGATCAATCTGACGCATACGGGCGACTTCATTCTGACGCTCGAACCGCATCTGCGTATTTTCGACGGCTTTGATAAGCTCGAAGGCGACCACCGTCAGGAACTCTCGAATTCCTACGCAACGTCTGCCGAGGCATTCGAAGCGGCTGTGACGAATCTGCGTTACTGCATCCCGAAGACGGCCGAATGCCTCTGATCGGGCAGAAACCGACCAAAGCATCACAGACAGCAAAGGAGACCTGTATGGCTACGAAAAAAATGCTTGCGATTGACCTCGGCGCATCAAGCGGACGGGGCATACTCGGCACCTTTGACGGGAAAAAACTCGCGCTTGAAGAGATCCACCGCTTCTCGAACGACCCGGTCATCCTGCCGGGCAGTTTCTGCTGGGATACGCTTCGCCTGCTCTTTGAGATCAAGACGGCGATCCTCAAATCCTCCCATGAAGGCGGCGTGGATTCCATCGGCATCGACACCTGGGGCTGTGATTACGGCTACCTCGATAAGGCCGGCGCGCTCCTCTCGAATCCCTGCCACTACCGGGATACGAGAACGAACGGCATCCAGCCGTACGTGTTCGACAAATACGCGCCGCTGTCCGAGATTTACGGCATCACCGGCATCCAGTCGATGAATTTCAATACGATCTATCAGATCGCGGCGGATCTGCGCGACAGACCGTGGCTCGTGGAAAACGCGGAAACGCTCTTACATACGCCGGATTTGCTCGGCTATATGCTGACCGGCAATAAATGCTCGGAATATACGATCGTTTCGACGGGCGCGCTGCTCGACGCGAAGAAACGGGATTATACGTGGGATCTGATCGACCGGTTCGGTATTCCGAAGCGGCTTTTCCAGCATCTCGTTCAGCCGGGATACGAGCTCGGCGGCCTGATCCCGTCGATCGAAGAGGAAACCGGCCACACGGGCGCGAAGGTCATCAAGGTCGCGTCTCACGATACGGCGAGCGCCGTCCTGTCCGTTCCGGCGTCCGACAGCGATTTCTGCTACATTTCGAGCGGCACCTGGTCTCTGATGGGCATCGAATCCCCGGAACCGGTCATCACACCGCTCTCCAAAAAGTACGATTTCACCAACGAAGGCGGCGTGTTCGGCACGATCCGCGTTCTCAAGAATATCATGGGCCTCTGGCTGGAGCAGGAATCCCGCCGTCAGTGGAAGCGTGAGGGCAAGTCCTATACGTTCGACGAGCTGTCCGCCATGGCGCTGGCCGCAAAGCCGCTTCAGTCCATCATCAACCCGGACGATCAGCTGTTCGCCGCAGCCGGCAATATGCCGAAGCGGATCTGCGACTACTGCGCGAAGACCGGTCAGCACGTGCCGGAGAACGTCGGCGAGATCGTCCGCTGCATCTTCGAGTCGCTTGCCCTGCGTTATCGCTGGACGGCGGAAAAACTCGAGGAAATGACCGGCCGGAAGTACCCCGTCATCAACATCGTCGGCGGCGGCACGAAGGAAGCGATGCTTTCGCAGTTCGCTGCGGATGCGTCTCACCGTACCGTCTGCGCAGGTCCCGTCGAGGCGACGACGCTCGGCAATATCGCCATGCAGTATATCGCGGCGGGCGAGATCAAAGACAGGTGGGAAGCACGGCAGATCATCCGCGACTCGTCCGAGGTTCAGGTGTACGAGCCGGATCAGACGACGGCAGGCGCGTGGGATGACGCATACGGCCGCTTCCTCGCGCTGATCGGCGAATAAATCAGAATCATATTGGCAGGAGAAATATCATGAATAAACTTGACCATGCAAGAGAAGCCTACGCGGCATACGGTGTCGACGTTGACAAGGCCATGCAAAAAGTGGCCGCCATGCCGATCTCGATCCAGTGCTGGCAGGGCGACGACGTATCCGGCTTTGAAACGCCCGACGGAGATCTGACCGGCGGTATTCAGGCGACCGGCAATTACCCGGGAAAAGCCCGTACCATCGACGAACTGCGCCGTGACTTTGAGTTTGCAAATAAGCTCATCCCCGGTAAGAAGAAGTTTTCGCTGCACGCCATCTATCTTGACGCGGGCGGCAAAAAAGTCGAGCGCAACGAGATCCAGCCGGAGCATTACGCATCCTGGGTTCAGTGGGCGAAGGAGAACAACCTCGGCCTCGATTTCAACCCGACGTTCTTCTCGCATCCGCTGGCTGACGGATTCACGCTGTCGCACGACGATCCGGCCATCCGCAAATTCTGGATCGAACACGGCATCCAGTCCCGTAAGATCTCCGAATATTTCGGCCGTGAACTCGGCATGGTCTCGACGAATAACCTCTGGATCCCGGACGGCTTCAAGGATATTTCCGTGAACCGCGCGAGAAAGAGAGCACAGCTGGCCGCCGCATACGACGAGATCTTCTCGTTCAAGACGGACGACCGCTATAATCTCGACGGCGTCGAAAGCAAGGTCTTCGGCATCGGTCTCGAAAGCTGCACGATCGGCTCGCACGAATTCTATATGGGCTGCGCCATGAAGCATAATCTGCTTCTCACGCTCGATACGGGACATTTCCATCCGACGGAAGTCGTTTCCGATAAACTGTCCGCCGCGCTTCAGTATCTGAAGGGCGTGATGCTGCACGTCTCCCGTCCTGTCCGCTGGGACTCCGACCACGTTGTCCTGCTCGACGACGAAGTCAAGGCGATCGCCTCCGAGATCATCCGCGGCCACTACGAAAACCGCGTGTATATCGGGCTCGATTTCTTCGACGGCTCCATCAACCGCATTGCCTGCTGGGCGATCGGCGCGCGCAATATCGAGAAGGCGCTTCTGTGGGCTGCGCTCGAACCGACGGAAAAACTGCAGAAATTTGAGGCGGAGGGCGACTATACGAGCCGTCTCGCGTACCTTGAAGAGATCAAGACGCTCCCGTTCGGCCTTGTCTGGGACGCTTACTGCGAGCAGCAGAACGTGCCGGTCGGCGACGCCTGGATCGCAGACATGAAGAAATACGAAAGCGACGTGCTCTC
>JAZUKT010000346.1:0-2363 GCA_045643445.1 Eubacteriales bacterium | reverse complement strand
AGTTCGAGATGCTTGCCGATGTGACGGCCGAGCGCGTCTGCGTATTCGTCCGCATGGGATGCCCAGAATGCATACAGCCGATCCCGGAAGAGGGAAGTGCCGTCCGGGTTCTTCGCAAGGAGCAGCACGCCGTAGCAGATGTGGATGAGCTGGCGCGCGTCGTTCTGGTTGAAGAGTTCCGGCAGCTCGTCGTCACGCAGCGTGTCGAGCGCGGGGATCCGGGAGAGATCGGTCGTGACGTGGTAGTATTTCGTGGCTTCGTCAAAATGCGCGAGCGCGTAGGCGTGGATCTCGCGGTAGAGCGCCGGTTCGCACTTCGCCACGATGCGCATGGCTTCGAGGTAGTTCGTGCCGGCCGTCTTGACGTGGAAGACGCCCTTCGTCTGACGGGCCACTGCCGGGAATACGGAGAATTTGTCGGAGCCGGAGTGCACGCTGATCTTGTAGCCGAAGCGGCGGGCGATGGCGGCGTGAACGGCCAGTTCTTTCTCGAAATCCGCGGGATTGCCGATGTAGTCGATACCCTTCTGGAAATCGCCGCAGAAGCGCGGTGCGACCGTTGCCGGACGAACGCCGCGGCGGATGAGTTCGCTGGCGATGAAGAAGTGCTCGGCGGGTGAGGTCGGATTCATGACTTCGTCGATGGAGACTTCAAAATCAACGCCGCCGTGCGGGAGGATCACGTCGTGATAGATGGAGGCGGCAAACGCGAGCATATCGCCGTAAACAAGCAGGAGGCGGGCCAGTTCGCCGTCCGTGTAGGTGATCACGGTGCCTTCGACCGAATAGGTGATGCCCGTGTAGTACGGCTTGAAATCATCAAGCGAGAGCCCGACGGTCGGAAGAGCTGCGATGGCGTCGGCGTCGTTCAGCTTCGTGTATTCGGCGCGGATGTGTTCACCGCAGTCGAGGGTGATCATCGTGTAACCGATGGCGAGCGCGTCCTTGATATCGGCGGCGTTCTTGAGATGGTCGCCGTCAGCGCCCCAGCCGCGGCGGAATCCCTGACGGAATACGGCGAAGGTTGCGGCGTCGAGTACGTCCTCGTAGGTGCGGTCGGTGAGATTCAGCTCACGCATGGACTGCTGGGCAAGGATCGGGAAAACGTCCGTGTGCTTTTTGAGCAGCGCGATGTGTCCGTCGCCTGCCAGACCGAGACGGTCACCGAGACCGACGGTTTTGGCACGGGTGAGGATCGGAGACGGAGCCGTGAACGGAAGCAGTTTGCGCAGTGCGACGGCGTTTTTGTGATTGAGCGGCGCAAGCGCGGCCTGCTCGCCGCCGATCGTGGTGGAGAGGGCACTGTCAAATTCTTTCGCAGCGGGTCCGCAGACGATGATCTTGTCGCCGTCCGCCGTGCGGATCATAGCGAGCGCGCTTTCGCCGGAAAAAGCGGGAGAATCGGGATAAACGGCCAGATCAGCCGCAGGATTAAAAAGAAAAGCACCGGATTTCATAATATACCTCGTATTTGCAGAAGATGTCGCCCGATGAAAGAGTCCCGGACGCATAAGACTGAATTCATTATATCACAGGCTGCGTGAGAATTCAACGGGTCAGGGATAAATTAACTGCAACTCGGAAAAAAGATTGGCGAAATTCGGGAAAACTCTTGCCTTTTCCGCCCGAATCCGCTATCATGATATAAGAACGACACGACCGAAAAGAGGATCATCATGAACTACACGAAAGCATACGATATCATCGTCCTCGGCGGCGGATTCTCCGGCTGCGCGGCTGCGATTGCGGCGGCACGGCAGGGCGAAAAAGTCCTGCTGCTCGAATCGTCCGGCTGTCTCGGCGGCGCGGCGACCAACTGCCTCGTCTTTCCGTTTATGATCTATTATACGAACCTCACCGATGAGAACGGCGAAAAGCACTGTCATGACCTGAGCCGGGGCATTTTCGCGGAACTGGCGGATGGACTGCGGCTTGACGGCGATATTCACGCGCATCATTTCAGCACGGAAACGCTCAAACTGCTGCTGGATCGCAAAACGACGGAGGCGGGCGTTGACGTTCTCTTTCACGCCACGCTGTGCGACGCGAAGAAGGAAGGGAACCGCCTGACCGGGTTGTCCGTTATCACGAAATCCGGCCTTCTGTCCTTTACGGCGCGGTATTTTATCGACTGCAGCGGCGACGCGGCTCTGTGCGCCATGACCGGCGTTCCGACGCGGCTCGGCCGGGAATCCGATCATCTCTGCCAGCCGATGACGCTTTGCTTCCGCGTGGCGAACGTGGATAAAGTCGCCTACTATGACAATCTCGCGGAAACGCAGAAGATCTATAAGGAATGGCTCGAAGCAGGCAAATTCCGCAATCCGCGCGAGAACATCCTCTCGAACGATTACCCGGTCGAC
>JAZUKT010000345.1:0-1817 GCA_045643445.1 Eubacteriales bacterium | reverse complement strand
GCCTCCGCCAGCGCCGCGCAGCCGGAATAACCGCAGCCGCGGCACTTGGCATATCGACCGCTGCAACGCCCTGTTTGACCGTGATCGCGCCGAACGGACACGCCTTGACGCAGGTGCCGAGACCGATACAGCCGTTCTTGCAGAGCTTATCGCCGCCGCCGATCTTCGAGGCTGCCGTGCAGTCCGGGATACCGGCGTAGACGTACTTCTTGCGGGCATATTCGCTCGTGCCGGAGCACATGACCTGCGCACGCATCCGAACGGTCTCACCGGCTTCCACGCCCATGATGGACGCGATCTTTTTCGCAGATTCCGCGCCGCCGACCGTGCACTGGTTGATCTTCGCTTCGCCTTTGGCAATCGCCTCCGCCAGCGCCGCGCAGCCGGAATAACCGCAGCCGCCGCAGTTGGCACCGGGCAGACATTCGACGATGGCTTCGGCCTTTTCGTTCTTCTCAACGGCAAAGACCTTCGACGCAATCGCCAACAGCGTGCCCATGACGATACCGAGACCGATAAAAATGAGTACGGGAATGATAATCTGACTCATCGTTCTTCCCTCCTCAGAATTTCATCCCGGAGAACCCGGAGAATGCCATGGCCGCCAAACCTGCCGAAATCAAGAGGATCGGGAATCCGCGGAATGCCTTCGGCGGATCGGCAAAGGTCAGTCTCGCGCGCACGCCGGCGAAAATCGTAATGGCCATCGTAAAGCCGATCGCCGCCGAGAAACCGAAGACGACGCTTTCGAGGAAGTTATAGCCTTCGTCGATATTGACGAGCGCGGAACCGAGCACGGCGCAGTTCGTCGTGATCAGCGGCAGGTAAATGCCGAGCGCCGAATACAGCGACGGGATGAACTTGCGCAGGAACATTTCGATGAACTGCACAAGCGTGGCGATGACCAGAATGAAGGCGATCGTTTTCAGATAGCCGAGGTTAAACGGGACAAGCAGGTAATAATAGACTGCCCAGGTCGCCGCGGACGACAGCGTGATGACGAACGTGACCGCCATGCCCATGCCGAGCGCCGTGGACGGTTTATCCGATACGCCGAGGAACGGGCAGCAGCCGTAGAAACGTGAGAAAATAAAGTTTTCCGTCAGAATGGCGGTAAACATGATCATGAAAATACTGCTCATTTTACCCTCCTCATTCCGCCGTATGGCTCCGGACGGCATCCGGCACTTCTTCCGCAGTCAGCCGGCGGCGGATCACCTTGCCGGTCTCCGCGTCCTTCATGAGCGTAGCGTGATAGCCGTTTTCGATGGCATCCTGCTCGAGCTCCTTGAGTCTGCTGCGTTCCTTCAGATTGTTCTGGATCTTCTGCACGAGCGCGATCAGGCAGCCGAGCGTCAGGAATGCGCCGGTCGGCATCAGGAAAATCGTTGCGGGCGAGAACCAGCTGCCGAAGATCTGTACGCCGCCCGTACCGTCGGAGGCTGCAAAGAGCATCCCGGTGCCGAGCAGTTCGCGGACTGCGGCGATGCACACGAGCGCCAGCGTGAAGCCGATACCCGTTGCGATACCGTCACAGAACGATTCGACCGGGCCGTTCTTCGAGGCGAACGCTTCCGCCCGGGCGAGGATAATGCAGTTGACGACGATCAGCGGGATAAACAAACCGAGCGAGGCGTTGAG
Organism: Eubacteriales bacterium; assembly: GCA_045643445.1. GTDB lineage: Bacteria > Bacillota > Clostridia > Oscillospirales > CAG-272 > UMGS1696. Next base: position 176 of record JAZUKT010000345.1, on the reverse strand, counting down.
CGACTGGAAGAACGCCTTGATGACGAGTTCCACCGTCGTGACAAAGCCCGAAATAATAACGATGTACGCGGCGATACGGATCTCCTTCGGGATGATCCGACGCAGAAGCGAGATAAAGAGGTTCGAGAAGGCGAGCACGGCGATAACCGCCACGCCCATGCCGAACGCATTCGTCA
>JAZUKT010000344.1:0-2373 GCA_045643445.1 Eubacteriales bacterium | reverse complement strand
ACCGGGTTCGTGCATTTCGGCGGAATGTATCAGGCGGTGGTGGACGAGCGTCTGGCGCATCAGAGCGGCGGCGTGTTTTTCCTCCGCATTGTGGATACCGACGGACAGCGTGAAGTGACCGGGGCCGTGGAAGCGCTGCTCAAAACGCTCGACTATTACGGCGTCAAGTACGACGAAGGCGTAACGCTCGACGATGACGGTGAGATCAAAGAGATCGGGAACTACGGCCCGTATAAGCAGAGCCAGCGCGCCGCTCTTTACCACGTCTTTGCGAAGAAACTTGTGTCCGAAGGGAAAGCCTATCCGTGCTTCTCCACCGAAGAAGAGCTCGAAGAGATCCAGGCGACCGATAAGAAAGCCGAGATCAAGAATACCGACTGGCACGTCGCGGCGGAACAGAAGCGCGCGAAGATGCTGGCCGACCGTGAATTCACACTCGAGGACGTCAAGGCGCATCTTAAGGCAGGCGACCCGTTCGTCATCCGCATTCTCGCCGACGGCAATCCCGAAAATAAAACGAAATTCACCGACCTCGTGAAGGGCAATCTTGAAGTGCCGGAGAACGACGAAGATTTTGTCCTGCTCAAATCCGACGGTATTCCGACGTACCATTTCGCCCATGCCGTGGACGATCACCTCATGAAGACCACGCACGTGATCCGAGGGGAAGACTGGCTGCCGAGCCTGCCGAAGCATATTCAGCTTTTCAAATACCTCGGCTTCAAAATGCCGAAGTACCTGCATACCGCGCAGATTCTGAAGATCGACGAAAACGGCGGAAAGAAGAAACTGTCGAAGCGCGATATGGGCGCGAAGATGGACGACTACCGGGAAATGGGCTATGCGACCGAGGTCGTGTGGGAATATCTGCTCACGCTGCTTAACTCGAACTTTGAAGAGTGGCACGCGCAGAACCGCGATAAGAGTTTCATGGATTTCCCGTTCAATATCAAGAAAATGTCCGTGTCCGGCTGCCTGTTCGACTTCAATAAACTGAACGACGTCTCGAAGAACGTCCTCTCTCTCATGACAGCCGACCAGATCTACGAGCGTGCGGCGGACTGGGCGAACGAATTCGATCCCGCGTTCGGCAAATGTCTGACGGCGGATCCCGCTTATGCGAAGCGGATTTTCTCGATCGGCCGCGGCGGCAAGAAACCGCGCAAGGATATTACCACGCTCGCGGGCGTCAAAGATTATATCGGATTCTTCTACGACGAATTCTTCAAGGAAGAAGACGATATTGCCGAAAACTTCGACCGCGCTGATATTCTCGCCGTCTATGAAAAATTCCTTGAAACGTACGATCCGGCTGACGATATGAACACGTGGTTCGGCAAGATTCAGGCGATCGGCGAAGAACTCGGTTATACGGCCGATATGAAGGCCTATAAAGCGGAGCCGGAGAAATATAAGGGGAACGTCAGCGACGTTTCCATGTTCCTCCGTATCGCGGTGACGGGACGACTGAACGCGCCGGATATGTACGAAGTGATGCAGATTCTCGGAAAAGAGCGCGTCGAGCGCCGCATCCGGCATAAAATTGAGACGATAAACAAGAGGTAAGGTGACGAAAATGGCAGACTCCAATTTCATTCACGATTTTATTGACGAGGACATCGCGTCCGGCAAAACGAAGAAGGTCCATACCCGTTTTCCCCCGGAACCGAACGGCTACCTCCATATCGGCCACTGCAAGGCGCTTGTGATCGACTTCGGTACAGCCCGCAAGTACGGCGGCCTCTGCAACCTCCGTATGGATGACACGAACCCCGCGAAGGAAGATACCGAATTCGTCGAAGCGATCCAGGAGGATATTCACTGGCTCGGCTTTGACTGGGACGACCGTTTCTTCTACGGCTCCGATTATTTTGAAAGAACCTATGAACTGGCCGAAGAGCTGATCCGCAAGGGCGACGCCTACGTTTGCGAACTCACGCCCGATCAGTTCAAGGAATACCGCGGCGACCTCACGCATCCGGCCGTATCTCCTTACCGCGACAGACCGATCGACGAAAACCTCGATCTCTTCCATCGTATGCGCGACGGGGAATTCCCGGAAGGAAAATATACGCTGCGTGCGAAGATCGACCTCGCCTCCGGCAACTTCAATATGCGTGACCCGGTTCTGTACCGTATCCGCTATATCGAGCATCACCGGCAGGGCACGAAGTGGTGCGTCTTCCCGATGTATGACTTCGCACACCCGATTCAGGACGCGCTGGAAGGCATTACGCACAGTCTCTGCTCGCTGGAATACGAAGATCACCGTCCGCTTTATAACTGGGTCATCGAGCACTGTGACGTACCGTCCACGCCGCGCCAGATCGAGTTCGCCCGCCTGAATATCACGAATACCGTTCTCTCGAAGCG
>JAZUKT010000343.1:0-17530 GCA_045643445.1 Eubacteriales bacterium | reverse complement strand
CTTCAGCGTTGCCGAGCCAGCAGCCCGTCCCGTGCGTCAGTCCCTGAATCTGGAGCAGGTCGGCGAACGTCTTCGGCTGTGCCTTCATCAGAACGCCGCGGATAAACTGCGTACCGAGTTCCGGCATCCCGAGCGTGGACGTCAGGCTGTCGATCTGCTCCGGCTTGACCCCGATCGGATCGGTCGACGTAAAGGCCGTATAGACGATCGGATCGGACAGCGGCACGTCGGTCACCTTGATGCCCGTATATTCCTCAAGCCGCTTATATTTGGTCGGAATATCGTGTCCGAGAATATCGAGTTTCAGGATCGTATCGTGCAGATACTTGAACTCAAAGTGCGTCGTGATGATATCGGACGAAGCGTCTTCCGCCGGATGCTGTACCGGGGAGAAATCGTAGATCTCGTATTCACGCGGCACGACGATGACGCCGCCAGGATGCTGACCGGTCGTGCGCTTTGTGCCAAGGCAGCCGTTGACGAGTCTGTCCATTTCGGCGCGGTTGACGGAGATGCCTTTGCCTTCCAGGAAGCGCGCCGTGAAACCGTACGCCGTCTTATCGGCAAGCGTACCGATGGTACCGGCCTTGAACGCCTTGCCCGTACCGAACAGGACTTCCGTAAATTTATGCGCGGCGCCCTGCACGTCGCCCGAGAAGTTCAAATCAATATCCGGCGTCTTGTCGCCCTTGAAGCCGAGGAACGTCTCGAACGGGATATCGTGTCCGTCCTGATCGCACCGGGTTCCACACTGCGGGCAGTCCTTCGGCGGCAGATCAAAGCCGGAACCGACCGAACCGTCGTCAAAGAACTGCGTCCATTTGCATTTCGGGCAGCGATAGTGCGGCGGAAGCGGATTGACACGGGTGATCCCGGCCATCGTTGCCGCAAAAGACGAACCGACCGAACCGCGGGAACCGACCTGATAGCCTTTTTCCTCGCTGTTTTCAACGAGCTTCCGGGCGATGATATACATGATGGCGAAACCGTTGTTGATGATCGAGTCGAGCTCTTTTTTCAGTCTTGCCGAAACGATCTCCGGGATCGGATCGCCGTACATTTCTTTTGCCAGCGACCAGCACTTCGTCGTCAGTTCTTCTTCAGCGCCGTCGATATGCGGCGGATAGTTTCCTTTCGGGATCGGGCGGACGTTTTCGATCTCATCGGCCACTTTATTCGGATTGGTGATGACGATCTCGCGCGCCTTTTCTTCGCCGAGGTATGCGAATTCCGCGAGCATTTCTTCCGTCGTGCGGTAATAGAGTTTCGTTTCCCGGTCGGCATCCTTAAAGCCGAGACCGGTCAGAATGATGCGCCGGTAGATCTCGTCTTCAGGATTCTTATAGTGCGCGTCGCACGTTGCCACGACCGGACGGTGCGCTTTTTCACCGATCTCGATGATCCGGCGGTTGAGATTGCGCAGCGCCTCTTCATCGGGCACTTTGCCTTCGCGGATCATGAAGTCGTTGTTCGAGATCGGCTGGATTTCAAGATAATCGTAAAACTCGGCCATTCGGATGAGCTCGTCCTCCGATTTGCCGGACATGAGCGCGGAGAACAATTCCCCGGCCTCGCAGGCGGAACCGATGATGAGCCCTTCACGAAGTTCCTCCAGCCGCGTACGCGGGATTCTCGGATGGCGGTAATAGTATTTCAGATACGAATCGGAAACGAGCTTGTAGAGGTTCTTGAGCCCCGTCTGATTCTTGACGAGGATGATCATATGGTACGAGCGAAGTTTCTGCGGATCCGCCTTTTCGGCCATGGCGAAGTTCATCCGCTCGATCGTGTCGATCCCGTCCTCTTTCAGGTGATTCGTCATGCAGGTGAAAATCAGGCCGAGCATTTCCGCATCATCCGAGGCACGGTGATGATTGAAGTTGCCGAGGCCGTAATGCTTCGCAAGCGTATCGAGCTTATGATTCTTGAGATCCGGGTTGATGAACCGCGACATGGCGACGGTATCAAGGTACGGATTCGTAAACGGCAGATCCGATTCGGTCGCTGCCTGCCGGATAAAGCCCGTATCGAACGAGGCGTTATGCGCAACGAGCATCCGATCTCCGACGAACTCGAAGAAACTGACGAGCACGTCCTTGACCGGCGGCGCGTCCTTGACCATTTCGTCCGTGATGCCTGTCAGTTCGGTGATGTTTTCCGGGATCGGGACGCCGGGATTCACGAAAGAGTTGAACCGATCCTTGACGACGCCGTTCTGCATCAGCACCGCGCCGATCTCCGTGATCTTGCAGGTGGCGGCGGAAAGGCCGGTCGTTTCGATATCGAAAACAACAAATTCGTCGTCAAAGGTGATCTCGTCGCCGTGGTAGGCCGCCCGGGCCGTATCGTCCACGTAATAGGCCTCAACGCCGTAAAGGACTTTGATCTCCTTGCCGTCTTTAGCGAGATCCTCTGCCGCGATCATGGCGACCGGGAAACTCTGCAGGTTGCCGTGGTCTGTGATGGCGACGGCTTTATGCCCCCATTTGCAGGCTGTCTTGACGATATCGTCGGCTTTGATGGTCGCGTCCATGGCGGACATGACGGTATGTAAATGCAGTTCGACACGCTTTTCGGGCGCTTTGTCCATTCGCGTCAGTTCCTTGACTTTCAGAATGTCGATGTACTGCATATAAAGTTCATTATCGAAGGTATCGCGCTTGATCTGACCGCGCACGGCGTAGCATTTTCCCTTGCCGAACAGCGCTTCGGTTTCTTCGATCGCCTCAGTCGGTACGGTCATCTTGATATAAAGTGATGCATCCCGGTCCGTCACGGCGACGGTGAACATCATCTTGTCGCCACGGCGCGTTTCCTTTTCGGTGATGCTGAACACTTCGCAGAGAATGACCGTATTTTTCGAGGTATTATTGATCGAACGGAGCGGCACGGCGTCCTCGATCGGGAACAGTTCGCCGAAAACGACTTCGGGTGACGTGCAGTCGAACGTTATACGGCCGGAGCGGAAGATTCCCTCGTCCACTTTCTCGACCTCTTTGCTGCCGTCAAACAGAGAATCCACACGCGGGAGCGCCGGTTTCTCCTCCGTCTTCTGCGCGGTATCGCGTGCGGCAGGCGCTGCGGCCTGTGCGGCAAGTCGGGCGTCTTCCTCGATGATCGACGCATTCGCCGCATTGAGCGCATCCTGCTGACGGGCGTAATACGCGGCTTGTTCCGCCTCGGCGTCGTCCCGCTGGCGGATCTCGACGTCAAAGGAAAGGCCGAATTCGCTGTACAGAATTCCTTCGAGCCCGCGCGCCGTTTTGGCAAGATCAAGCAGTGAGATGCCGCCCGCCGTAAACGGGATCTTGAAAATCAGTTTATGATCCGACGTCTCCAGATCGTAGCGACCGAAAAATCCGTTGCAGAGGATCCCGACACGCCCGGCTTCCGTGAGAATTTCAGATAGATAATCGGTCGAAAAGAGCTCCGGCGCATAGTGCGTGAGAATCCGCATCTGCGTGAGGTCGTAGGCCGTGCGGATCCTATCCTCGAGCGCGTACACGTCACGCTTTGCATACAGCCTCGGCAGCGTGCAGTTCAGCTCGGCAATCCGGCGTTCACGGTCGATCTTCAGTTTGATGTCATCGGCTTCGAGAAAAAGATCGCGCTGTTTTCCCGTTACTTCATCCGCGATTTTCTTGAAAATATCCGACATGGATCGGCTGTTGTTTTCAGACATGACGCTCTCCCTTTCTCAATTATAAAACGCAAAAGCCTGCCCCGCGGCAGAGCTTTCGTTCAGATCAGACTGACAATATCCTTGACGGCCACGACGGCCATCAGCAGAAGCAGAAGGACAAGCCCGGCAAAATGGACGTAACCCTCGATCTCCCGTTTGACCGGCTTGCGGCGGATCAACTCGATGAACTGGAAGAGCAGCCTTCCTCCGTCGAGGGCAGGCAGCGGCAGGAGATTCGTAACGCCGAGATTCAGAGAAATGATCACACCGAGGTTCACAAAATCGGCTGTACCCTCGCGTGCGGCCTCTCCAAGCGCTTTTGTAACGCCGATCGGCCCGGATACCGCTTCAAGCCCGTAACGCCCGCGTAAGAGGTCGTAGAGCGATTCCCAGATCATTTTGATATTGGAGACGGAGCGGTAAAATGCGTGCTTGATCACGACGCCGACCGTGCGCGTCTCCGGCAGCACCTTGAAATCAATCATGCCGTAGCGGATACCGCTGTCCGTCAGTGTCTGAAAGGTAACGTCCTCAAGCGTGACTTCCTCTCCGTTCCGTCTGACCGTTACGTCAAGCGGATCGATCCCGCGGCGCATGATCTCGTAGATCGTTTCGTTTGCAATATGAACGCGGGTTCCGCCGACAGACGTGATCTCATCACCGAGCTCGAAGCCCGCCGATTCCGCATAGCAGACGCCGTTTTCGTCGTAGGCAAACTCGCCGATGACGTTCGACGGCAGGACTTTCTGTGTGGATACGAGAATTCCCATGACGAGCACGCCCACCAGGAAATTCATGAAAGCGCCGGCGGCCGTTACGAGAATACGCTGCCAGACCGGCTTTTTATAAAATGCGTTCTCGTCCTCCGACTCGGTATCTTCCCCATCCATGGCGACAAAGCCGCCGATCGGGAGTGCACGGAGCGAGTACGCGATTTTCGTCTTTTTGGATGTGCGGCTGAACAGCTTCGGCCCCATACCGATGGAAAATTCGAGAATTCTGACGTTGAAAATACGAGCCATGATATAATGGCCGAATTCATGGATGAAAATCAGAAATCCGAACAATAACAAGGCAAGCAGAATGGAGACAAAATTGATGAGGATCACTCACTTTCCCTGAATGAGCTGACGGCAGATCTGCCGCGACTCGGTCTCTGCCGCACGGATCGTATCTGCGTTCACTTCATATGATACTGCGGCTTTTCCGAGCGTTTCAATCACGTAGGACGATATTTCCGTAAATCCGATGCGGCCGCCGAGAAAAGCGTCAACCGCCTCTTCATCCGCCGCGATCAGCGATACGGGCGCCGTTCCGCCGATCCGAATGGCTTCGCGCGCCGTATCAAGCAGCGGAAAGGCCGCCGTATCGGGCTTCTCAAAGGTCAGTTTGCCGATGGCGGTCAGATCAAGCGGTTCGGACGTGATAGCGGCACAGTGCGGCGCGGTCGCGGCATAACGGATGCAATCCCGCATATCGGGGCGACCCATCTGCGCGAGCAGCGTGCCGTCAATGAATTCCACCATCGAATGGATGACGCTCTGACGGTGTACGACGACCGACACGCGCTCCTCCGGCATCCCGAACAGGCGCACGGCCTCGATGATCTCAAAGCCTTTATTCATGAGCGTGGCGCAGTCAACGGTGATTTTCTTCCCCATTTTCCACGTCGGATGGCAGAGTGCGTCTTCCGCCGTCATCCGTGCCATTTCTTCGGCAGTCTTCCCGAAAAAAGGCCCGCCGGATGCGGTCAGCAGAATGCGCCGGATGTCAGAGGTAGACTTTCCCTCAAGGCAGCGGAACACGGCGCAGTGCTCGCTGTCCACCGGCAGAAGCTGTCCGCCGGATTTTTTCATTTCGTCAAATATGAGGTCTCCCGCCGCGATAATGGCTTCTTTATTGGCCATGCCGACCCGCTTGCCGGATCTGGCCGCCGCCATGGCGCTCGGTAAGCCGTTCAGTCCGGCTACTGAATGGAAAATGATATCAGCGCCGCACGTTTCGATCAGCGATTCGGTCTCATCCGGCTTCCAGATGATCTCCGGCTTCTCGCCGACAAGCTGATCACGGAGCCGCCCGGCCGCCGCTTCACTGCCGACTGCGACCGTCTTCGGATGAAATTCACGGATCTGCTCCGCGAGCAGTGACGTATTTTCGCCGGCTGTCAGGAACTCTACCGTCAGGCCGAGTTCGCGGATCACGTCAAGCGTCTGCGTACCGACGGAACCGGTCGAGCCGAGCACAGCGGCCGTATGCGGCACGAAGCACGGATCGGGGTTAAGATTTATCATGATCAGTCAATCCTTGTATTTTATAAAAGCATCCCGGAAAGGAACGGAATCTGCGTAAGAATATAGAGAAACGGCGCGGTCAACAGCACGCTGTCGAAACGGTCGATGATCCCGCCGTGTCCCGGCAGAATCCAGCCGAAGTCCTTCACGTTATAGCGCCGCTTGATGACGGAGGCAGTCAGGTCGCCGATCTGCGAGATCACGGCTATGAAAGCCCCGGCAAGTGCCATGACCAGCATATGCGGATGCACGGTCGGATCGAAGAAACGCTTGATCACGAGCCCATAACAAACAAATGCAAGTGCTGAGAAAAGTATGCCGGCGATGCTGCCTTCAACCGTTTTATGCGGCGATACGGACGGAATCAGTTTATGTCGTCCGAGCAGACGACCGAACAGATAGGCAAAAATATCACTGATCCAGGGGCCGATAAATACGAGCAGATACAGATATTTGCCGGTCGTGCGCAGAAAAACAATGGATGCGAACGCCGTGGCCAGATAAAACACGCTCATAAAGACGGACGCCGTCTGGGTATAATCAAGTTTTCCGTGCGAAAAGACATTGATGGTCAGCAGCACGAGCATATAAAGCAAGCACGACGCAATCTCGAGCGGGATCACGTTATCGTTATTGAGCACTGTGATCAACGGAAGCGCGGCACCGAACAGAAAAGACGGGATGGCCACGGCAGGCGTCATAACACCGATGCAGCGGAGCATTTCGTACACACTGACAACTGACAGCACCGCAAAAGTCAGCGGATAAATAAAGGTGTCGGAAAAGCAGCAAATCGGGATAAACAGCGCAATCGCAATGACTGCGGTGATGGTTCTTTTTAACATAATGTTGCCTTTCCGTTTTTATGAATTCTGATCGAGTCCGCCCCATCGTCTGGAACGGGAGGCAAAATCGCGGATCGCGTCGTCCACGTCTGCGGTACCGTAATCCGGCCACAGTTTATCGGAATAGGAAAATTCCGCGTACGCGCACTGCCAGAGCAGAAAATTGGAGATACGCTGCTCGCTCCCGGTACGGACGATCAGGTCGGGATCCGGACATCCGGCTGTATACAGTTGTGCGTTGATGTCCTCTTCCGTCACGGGATATTTTCCCGCCTTGATCAGTTCGTTCACCGCGTGCGTGATTTCCGCGCGTCCGCCGTAGTTGAGAGCAATATTGAGTCTGAACGGTCGGCCGGCTGTTTTTTTCTCCAGTTCGGCCGTTTTTCTGCCGATCTCGGGTGTGAGCGCCGCCGGGTCTCCGATAAAACGGAACTCAACGTCCTGCTCGTCCTCCGCTTCCGTGATATACTGCAGAAGCAGACGGAAAATCGCGTTCACTTCCACCGCCGGACGCTTGATGTTTTCGGTTGAAAAAGCGTACACCGTACAGCACGGAATCCCGATCGAACGGCAGTACCGCACGATTTTGCGGAAGTTCTCCGCTCCGGCAGGATGCCCAGCCTCACGCGACAAGCCGCGCCGTTTGGCCCAGCGTCCGTTGCCGTCCATGATAAAGGCGATATGCCGCAGTCCTGAGCGCTGCACGATCTCCGGCATGGTCAGATCATCGAGATTGTTCATACTTTTATCCTATCCTGCGTGTGATTGCCCGAAACATGGTTCGCGCCCGATCACGGACGGAATTCCGTCTGTCACCGGGCGTTGGCGGGTAAATCACATTTCCATGATTTCTTTTTCTTTGGCTTCCGTGATCCCTTCGATCTCCTTGATGTACTTATCGGTGAGATCCTGGATCAGCTTATCGGACTGCTTCTGCTCGTCCTCGGTCATCTCGCTGTCCTTCTTCATCGCCTTGCTCTTTTCATTGGCGTCGCGGCGGATGTTGCGGATCGCTACCTTCGCTTCTTCGCTCATCTTGCTGATGTTCTTCTTGATTTCTTTTCTTCTTTCCTCGGTGAGCTGCGGGAAAGTCAGACGGATCACTTTACCGTCGTTGATCGGCGTGATACCGACATCAGACGCGAGGATCGCCTTTTCGATGATCTTCAAGGTGGACGCGTCCCACGGCTGGATGACCAGCGTCTTCGGGTCGGCGACTTTGACTTCCGCGACCTGCGAAATAGCAGTATCAACCCCGTAATACGGAACCGTTACCTTGGAAATGACCGCCGTATTGGCCCGGCCGGCACGGATCACGGAAAGAGCTTCGGTATAGACCTCGATGCTTTTCTTCATTTTTGCTTCAAATTCTTTGGTATCAAGTTTCATGAGGCGCACTCCTTTTTATATGATTTTTTTATTGGATTTCGTAAAATTCGGCTTTCGCTTCGCTGTCATGCGTAACAAGCGTTCCGATCGGTTCGCCGTGGATCACGCGGAGAATGTTCTCCGGTTCCGAGAGGGCGAAAACGTACATATCAATACCCTGTTCCCCGGCTACGGCGGAGGCGGAAATGTCGGTAGCTTTCAGGTTCTTCGTGAGACATTCGGCGTAAGAGACCACTTTATACCGCGGCACGGTCGGATCCAGTTTGCCGGTCGCCTTGTCGCGCGGATCTTTCGCGTAAATGCCGTCGATGTTCTTCGCCATCAGCAGGATATCCGCTTTCGTTTCAAGGCCGCGAACCACGACGGTCGTATCGGTCGTCACGTACGGGATACCAAGGCCGCCGCCGAAGATGGTGACGCCGCCCTTTTCCTGGAATTCGATCGCTTTTCTGAAATCATACGGCTGTGTGAAGCTGTTCATGGCGATCGGCGTCATAACGCAGGCCGGTGTGCCCGCTTTCTCGATGGCGTCTTCCAGACGGAGGCAGTTGATAACGGTGCTGAGCATGCCCATCTGGTCGGCTCTCGCCCGTGTCACGCCTTTTCCGTAGGCGCCGCGCCAGATATTTCCGCCGCCGATGACGATGCCGAGGCACACGCCTTCCGATGCGATCCGGTGAATGATCGAGGCGATCCGCTCAATGAGAGACGCATCAAATATATCGGTAACGCGGCCGTTTTCGTCCTTTTTGGCGATGGCTTCGCCGGACAGTTTCAGCAGCACGCGCTTATAAGCCAGTTTTTCCGCAGACATAACTATCCTCCGTGGATCTATCAGTATGAACTATTTTACTATATTTCCGTCGATTTGTAAAGTAGTAATTTCGGAAAACATAAAAAATCCCGCCTTTTGGAAAGACGGGATTTTCGGATTTACTGAGCTTTGCCGGTGAGCTGGGCAATTTCTTCTGCGAAATTGTCTTCTCTCTTCTCAAGGCCTTCGCCCTTTTCGTACAGAACGAACGAATCGATCTTGATATCAGCGCCGAGTGCCTTCGAAACGGAAGCGGTGTACTGATTGATCTTCATGCTGTCGTCCTTGACGTAAGCCTGTTCGTTGAGGCATACTCTTTCATAGAAGCTGCCGATTCTGCCTTCGACGATCTTGCGAAGGATCGCTTCGGGTTTGTTGGCGTTCTTTTCGTCGTTCTTCAGCTGAGCAACGAGGATTTCCTTTTCTTCTTCAACAGCTGCTTCCGGAACGTCTTCCTTCGCAACGTAGGTCGGCGGGTTGCCGGCTGCGATCTGCAGGCAGATGTTCTTTGCATATTCTGCGAATTCAGCCTTCGCTGCGGTTGCGGCGTCGGTGACGAACTTCACGATAACACCGGCCATGCCGCTGCCGTGAATATAGGAAGAGGTGATGCCTTCGACTACGACGAAGCGGCGGATGTTCATGTTTTCACCGATGGTGAAGATCATGTCCTTCAGTTTCGCTTCAACGGTAGCAAAATCAGCGTCGAACGGGAGAGCCTTGAGTTCTTCAACCGTTGCGGGCTTCTTATCAACGATGATACCGAGGATGTCCTTAACGAACGACTTGAAGGTCGCGTTCTTGGCAACGAAGTCGGTTTCAGCGTTTACTTCGATCATAGCGGCGGTATCGCCCTTAACGAGGATATCCACAACGCCTTCTGCGGCGATTCTGCCGGCCTTCTTGTCAGCCTTGCCGAGACCCTTTTCACGGAGAACCTTAATGGCTTCGTCAAAGTTGCCGTCGGTTTCAACCAGTGCCTTCTTGCAATCCATCATGCCGGCGCCGGTCTTGGATCTCAGTTCATTTACCATTTTCGCAGTGATAGCTGCCATAATCTTATCTCTCCTGTATTTTTATATTATTTATGCTCAGTTCTTCGCGTCTTCTGCGTCCTGTGCGTCTTCGGCTGCCTGGATTTCCGGTTCAGCGGCTGCGAGCTGTTCGCCCTGCTTGCCTTCGAGAACGGCGTCAGCGATGACGGAGGTGATCAGACGGATACCGCGGATAGCGTCGTCGTTGCCGGGGATGATATAGTCAGCATCGTCCGGGTCGCAGTTCGTATCAACGATGGCAACTACCGGGATACCGAGTTTCTTGCATTCGAGAACGGCGTTGTGTTCCTTGCGCGGGTCAACGATGAACACAGCAGACGGCAGACCCTTCATGTTCTTGATACCGCCGAGGTTCTTTTCGAGGTTGAACATTTCCTTCTGGAGAGCGGCAACTTCCTTCTTCGGAAGCATATCGAACGTGCCGTCTTCCTGCATCTTTTCGAGAGAACGGAGTCTTTCGATGGAGGTGCGGATCGTCTTGTAGTTGGTGAGCATACCGCCGAGCCATCTTACGTTGACGTAATACATGCCGCAGCGTTCAGCTTCTTCACGGATGGTATCAGCAGCCTGCTTCTTGGTACCGACGAAGAGAAGATTGCCGCCGTCTTCCGTCATCTGACGAACGTACATATAGGCTTCTTCAAACTTCTTGATGGTCTTCTGCAGGTCGATGATGTAGACGCCGTTTCTTTCGGTGAAGATGTACTCGGCCATCTTCGGGTTCCAACGTCTGGTGTGGTGACCGAAATGGACACCGGCTTCGAGAAGCTGCTTAATGGATACGATAGACATAATAATGTCCTCCTTTGGTTTTTTCCACCATACCTGATCGGTCTGCCGCCGGATTTCCACGGAAGAGATGGCAAAGTTTCCTTTTTTCTTCCGTCCATCTGACAGTCTGACGCTTTTCTTGCGCCTTTTCCGCCATGAATTTGGCACCGGGCAGCCGTCAAACGGGTATGTGTGTGATATGTTATGCAGATTTATCCGCATACAGATGGTATTATAGCATAATCAAGGAAAGAGTACAACTGTTTTTTGTCAGTTCATACTTTTTTTACAATTAGAAAAGCCAGCCGGATCGGCGGCGTTTTCCCTTTTCGTCCGGCGAACAGGATGCGGCACACTCCGCGCTGACATTCACAAGGATTGTATCCGCGCCGATGCAGCAGATCTTATCCCAGCCGATGCGCAGTGTGTTCTTTCCGCCGAAGCCGAACAGCCGATCCGACACATAAACGGCGCAGAGCTGCCCAGTGGCGCAGTCGATCGAAAAATCACAGACGTAACCGAGCCGCCGTCCGTCACAGGTGCTGATTACGTCTTTTTCCCGGATGGATGAGCTGTCACAGATCATACGATCACCTCCCTGCCCGAGTATATGCGCCGCGCCGGTTCGACATGAGAAAAGAAAAAGCCCGCACAGCGTGAACTGTACGGGCTGAAAAATATTCGGATCAGTCGGACGGATAGAGGTCGTCGTGCCAGTTATTATAGATGAGGGCGATGGATTCGGGCGTTTCGGGACGAACCATGATCTGGAAGAGGGTGTTGGCCTTCAGTTCCTGCTTGATCTTGAGGACTTCGGTTTCGTACTCTTCGTACGGAATATTATCGAGACGTTCCTTATATTCCTTGGAAAGTTCGTCAAGTTCCTTGATCATTTCTTCATTGTCCTCGGTAATGTAACCCGGGAACTTCATATACGGGCTCGTCGTGCAGCTGAGGTTCTGCTCCTTACCGTACTTCCAGACATCCTTGCTGATGCCGGGACCCGGATACGTCATGTAGACGTTGCCGGTATCGGTGAGCTTGATCTGATAATCGTTATTCAGAATCTTGATGGTATCTTCGGAATCTTCACGTTCGTAATCCCAGTGAACACCCTGAACACCGTACTGAAGAACCGTCCGGAAGGTCGGATCGGTATTCAGATAGGTGATGATTTCCATGGAACGGGAGAGATTCTTCGTATAAGCGCTGACCGCAAACATGGCGCCGAAGACATCCTCTTCTTCCATGACCGGTCTGCCATATACATTGATATAGTAGTCGTCTTCGTACGGTTCAAGCACGGACGGGTCACCGGAAATAACGGCTGCCGCAAACTTTTCGCCTTCCTTGAGCATACCGTCACCAAGGTAACCGAGGCTCTTGAGCTGCTTCATGAGGCCGACCGTATTGACATATTCAGAGTTATTGAAGATGCTCTTCGGCGTAAGCAGCGAGCTGTAATAAGACAGACCTGCGATCTGCTGCGCGAGGAGGCTCCATTCGCTCTGATCGGAACCGAAGTAGATCATGTGAGCTGCTTCGACTTCGCCGAGGAGCGGAACGACGCCGTCAAGATGCTGATTACCGATATCAATAATGAAGTCTTTCGCTTTCAGAAGCGTCTTGAGATCGTCGATATCATAGTCATAGGTTTCAACCAGTTCCTTATTGAGGAGCAGGTACTGGAATTCTCCGACCGGATGGTTATTCGGAATGGCATACAGACCGTTTTCGTTAGCCATTTCAAAATACGTCGGATAAATATAAGTATTGAGGATCTTGGACGCGCCGCTGAGTTCGCTGTCCAGGCATTCGATCAGATCCTTGTCGATCAGATCCATGTAATCTTCATAGCTCGTGACGAGGAAGATGTCCATCTGCTTTTCGCCGACTTCGGGATACTTGACGACCGTCACGCCGATATCGTTGACCATGGTCTCTTCTTCTTCAACCGATTCGGCTTCCGTCTCGGTCTCTTCGATCTTGATGCCCTGTGCACGGAGCGCCTTCAGTTCTTTTCTTCTGGCGGCTTCGGCGGCTTCTTCTTCTTCAATCACGACGGTGATGGCATCCATATGGGCTTTCACGGTCTCCCAGTATTCGCTGCGCGGAATCGCGTGAAACTCGATAGCGGTATTGTATTTCGCAGTGGTCAGCTTATTGAGCGCTTCTTCCACCTGCTTGACTGCTTCTTCCGTCGTTCCTTCTTCGGTCGGCAGCCAGAGGCTGAGCGTCATGGAGATACGGGAAGATTCTTCGGTATCGGCTACCGCTCCCACGTCGTCCTCCGTCTTTTTCGATGAGCAGCCCGCCAACACGCCGACCAGCATGACCATGGCAAGAAGCAGGCAGAAAATCTTTGTCTTCATGATAGGAGTCCTCCTCACGGATTCCGGGTCTCCCCGGTATCTGAGCCCATAAAAATTCTCAATTTATTGTACACGAAAAGCGATTGATTGTCAAGCGGTTTTTCCAGCCGTCTCACGATCAAAACGCTTTTTTAGCTTTCCCGTTTTGCATCACGTCAGTCAATTCTGTGCTGAACTGACAAATCACGGGCGCGTATTTTGTCGTTATTTCCCGATTGTTTGTTGTAATTCAACAAGAACGATCGGGGATGTTTTGGTCAATACGATTAAATTTCAGCTTGGAATCGAAATTATTCGAGGTAATCCTTCAGCCGCTTGGAACGGCTCGGATGACGCAGTTTGCGCAGCGCCTTCGCCTCGATCTGCCGGATCCGCTCACGGGTGATCTGGAATTCCTGACCGACCTCCTCGAGCGTTCTCGTGCGTCCGTCGTCAAGGCCGAAACGAAGCTTGAGCACCATTTCCTCGCGCGGCGTCAGCGTATGCAGAACATCATTCAACTGTTCGCGCAGAAGCTGGTACGAGGCCGCGTCTGCCGGAGTCGGCGTATCGTCGTCGGGAATGAAATCGCCGAGATGACTGTCGTCCGCTTCCCCGATCGGTGTTTCGAGCGACACGGGATCCTGCGAGATCTTCATGATCTCACGGACCTTATCGACGCTCATCCCGAGGTCGGCTGCGATTTCTTCCGTGGTGGCTTCTCTGCCGTACTGCTGCAGAAGCTGACGCTGACTGCGCGATACCTTATGGATCGTTTCCACCATATGTACCGGGATGCGGATCGTGCGGGACTGATCGGCGATGGCGCGGCTGATGGCCTGACGGATCCACCACGTGGCGTAGGTCGAGAATTTATAACCCTTGGTATAGTCGAATTTCTCGACCGCTTTGATCAGGCCGAGGTTGCCCTCCTGGATCAGATCGAGGAAGTACATCCCTTTACCGACGTACTTCTTCGCAATGCTGACGACAAGACGTAGGTTGGCTTCGACCAGTTCGTTCTTGGCCGATTCGTCGCCCTCGTACATTCTCTTCGCCAGCTCGGTTTCCTTGTCCGAATCAAGCAGCGGGATGCACCCGATCTCTTTCAGATACATACGGACCGGGTCGTCCACCACGAGGCCTTCCTGTGCAAGCGCTTTTTCTATATCGTCTGCCGTATTCAGGCGCGCGACCTCACCGCTGATCTCCTCAAATTCTTCATCACTGATGATTGAATCAAGCTGCTGCTCGTCGCCATCATCGGCTGCAAACAGATCGGACGAATCATCAACCAGACTTTCATATCCCGCGCTTATCTCATTGGCGAGTTCGGAAGGATCTTCATTTTTCGAGGAATCGTCGTAGGAATCCTCCATATACAGTTTTTCTTTGCTGTCAGTGCTCATACCGTTCATACGCTACCTCCGTTTTTTTGCCGATTGGTCGGCTACTTTCCGTGATCGGGTATTATCGTCATGATGGGTGCCAACAGGTGCGGATTATTGTCAATTGGAATCGTTCAGGAAGCCTTTCAGAATCTTCGAGCGGCTTTGATGGCGGAGCTTACGCAGCGCTTTCGCCTCGATCTGCCGGATTCTTTCTCTCGTAATATTGAATTCCTTGCCGACTTCTTCGAGCGTTCTCGTTCTGCCGTCCTCCAGCCCGAAGCGGAGTTTGATGACCATTTCCTCTCGCGGAGTGAGTGTGTGCAGAACTTTATTAAGCTGCTCGCGCAGAAGCTGATAGGACACGGCCTCAGCAGGCGTCGGTGAGCTGTCATCCGGAATGAAGTCGCCGAGATGGCTGTCGTCCTCTTCGCCGATCGGCGTTTCAAGCGACACGGGATCCTGCGCGGCCTTCATGATCTCGCGCACCTTATCGGCGCTCATGCCGAGCCGTTCCGCGATCTCGTCGGTCGTCGGTTCCCGTCCGAATTCCTGCAGAAGCTGACGAGACGTGCGGGAAACGCGGTGAATAGTCTCCACCATATGCACGGGAATACGGATCGTTCTGGCCTGATCCGCGATGGCGCGCGTGATAGCCTGACGGATCCACCACGTGGCGTAGGTCGAGAATTTATACCCTTTGGTGTGATCGAACTTTTCGACGGCTTTGATCAGGCCGAGGTTGCCCTCCTGAATCAGATCGAGGAAGTACATCCCCTTGCCGACGTATTTTTTGGCGATGCTGACGACCAGTCGAAGGTTCGCTTCGATCAGTTCGTTCTTCGCACTTTCGTCACCCGCAGCGATTTTTTCGGCCAGTACCGCTTCTCTCTCGGAGTCAAGCAGCGGGATCTTGCCGATATCTTTCAGATACATACGGACCGGGTCGTCCAGCGCCACGCCTTCCTCGGACAAGACTCGGTCGATGTCTTCTCCGTTATCCGCTTCGTTCTGGCTGAGCCCGCCTTCGTAGGAGTCACTGCTGTTGTCCAGGTAGCCATTGACTTCGATTCCGCTGTTTTCAAGCACGTCGTAGATCTTGCCGACCTGATCGACGTCATAGCCCGAAAACTCAACGGCCTCCATCACATCGCTGCCTGACAGCGTGCTTCCCTTGTCTTTGTCCATAATCTCCGTGTCGTCATAGTTTTTTGCGTTAATCATATATACCCCTTGTGTTATCCTGATTGGCTGTCGTTATCATACTTTGTCTGTCAGTTTTTATTTCGCCGCTCGGCGAGGATCTCTTCCAATGTAAGATCGGCGTTTGTCTTGACTCCTTCCTGCCGCAGGCTTCTTACACATTCGTCATAGGCGGCTTCATCATTCGTCGTGAGTTCGTTCCGGCGTGCGATCATCCGGGCGACCCGCGACACTTCGTCGGAAGTAAAGCTTTCGTTCAGGAGGCCAATGCTGAATCCTTCGGTATTATCCTTGAGGAAAGCAAGCAATCGGCGCCCGAGCGTGGTGGCCATTTCGTCTTCTTCGAGCGGTTTCCCGTCCGTTTCATGCGGCAGAAATTCCGGATGCAGAAACAGGATGCCGAGCAGGTTCTCCTCGATCCGCGCCGCTTTCGGTTTAGTGGAAAATTCGGGATTCACCCGGTCGGATGAGCCAGTCATGCCGCGGATCAGCTCGTCCCGCCGCTTTTTGCCGTTCTGCCGTTCGAGCGCCTTTCTGCGGCGCACGGTATCGTTCCTGAGGCTCTCCGGGCTGACGGAAAACTCTTTCGCCGCCCGGCTGATATAAATATCACGCTCCACGTCGGAGACAATCGAAGCAAGATACGTATTGACTTCATCGAGCGCGCGGATCTTTTCGTCGTCATTCGAGAGATCGTGACGGGATCTTACGCCGTCCATGAAGAAATCGAATTTCCCGCGGCTTTGTTCGATCAGTTTGCGGAAACTGTCCGCGCCGTATTTCTTGATATATTCGTCCGGGTCCTTGGCGCCGGTCATGCCGAGGATCTTCGCCTCGATCCCGACGGCCTCCAGAATCCGGATCGCCTTGTCCGTCGCCTTCTGCCCGGCTTCATCGCTGTCGTAGCAGAGGATGACGCTGTTCGTATATTTCTTCAGGATACGCGCTTGTTCTTCCGTGAATGCGGTGCCGAGCGATGCGACCGCCGTGCCGAATCCCGCGTCCTGCAGGGCGATGACGTCCATATAACCTTCGCAGAGGATAAAGAAGTTATCCCCGGCGGATTTCGCGTAGTTGAGCGCGTAGAGATTTTTGGTCTTTTTGAATGCAGGGGTGTCGGATGTGTTCAGATATTTACGGTCGGATTTCGACGAATCAATGATTCTGCCGCCGAATGCGATGACATTTCCCGACACGTCGATGATAGGAAAAATCACGCGGGCGCGGTAGTAATCGAATACCCCGCGTTCGTTCTTTCCACCGAGGTAGCCGGCCTGGATCTCGTCATCCTTGAACCCGAGCGAGCGGAGATGCTTCGACATCATGGAGCCGTATTCCGGCGCGTAACCGATGCCGAACCGTTTGATCGCCGCCATTGACATTTTACGATCCGCCAGGTACTGTCTGCCCGGTGCGCCGAGCTGTTCGTCAAAGAGCATCTGACGGAAATATTTCGCGGCTTCAAGGTTCATTTCAAGGATGCGGGAACGTGAAACGCCCATCTGCCCCATCGGATTATTATCAAAATCGGGCAGCGTGATCCCGGCGCGTTTGGCAAGAGTCTCAACAGCCGCGACGTAATCGAGATTCTCCATCCGCATGACGAAGGATATAACGTCGCCGCCTGCCCCGCAGCCGAAGCAGTAAAAGCTCTGCGTACCCGGATACACCGTGAAGGACGGCGTTTTTTCGCTGTGGAACGGACACAGTCCTTTCATATTCGTTCCGGCTCTTTTGAGCG
>JAZUKT010000342.1:0-2823 GCA_045643445.1 Eubacteriales bacterium | reverse complement strand
AGTTTCGGCGTTGCCGGCGGACGCGCTGCAGCAGAAAAGTTCATGAAAGAACTGAAGATGTGCTCGATTGAAACCCATGTGGCCGACTCTCGCACATGCGTGCTGCATCCGGCGAACGCAACGCACCGTCAGATGAACGATGAAGAACTGATCGCTGCAGGCGTACCGGGCGATCTCGTCCGTCTCTCCTGCGGTCTCGAAAACGCCGACGATCTCATTGCCGACATCGCGCAGGCGCTTGAAAAAATCTGAATTTCCCCCAACCGACTGAATTCCCGGAGGTAACGTCCCTTGCCGATCAAAATCCCGAACGCGCTGCCGGCTACGCAGACGCTCGAAAACGAAAACATCTTCGTGATGACCGAAACGCGCGCCATCACGCAGGACATCCGTCCGCTGCGCATCATGCTGCTCAACCTGATGCCGACGAAAATCGACACGGAAACGCAGCTTTCCCGCCTGCTCGGCAACTCCCCGCTGCAGGTGGATCTGGTG
The DNA here is from genome assembly GCA_045643445.1 of Eubacteriales bacterium. Taxonomy (GTDB): domain Bacteria; phylum Bacillota; class Clostridia; order Oscillospirales; family CAG-272; genus UMGS1696. Next base: position 2,328 of record JAZUKT010000342.1, on the reverse strand, counting down.
CTCGTCCACACGCGCTCACATCAATCGAAGAACACGTCGGAAGAGCATATGCTCGCGTTCTACAAGACGTTCGACGATTTCCGCGACGAATACTTCGACGGGCTGATCATCACCGGCGCGCCCGTGGAAGAGCTGCCGTTCGAGGAAGTCGATTACTGGGAAGAACTCTGCTCAATCATGGAATGGTCGAAGACGCACGTCCACAGCACGTTCCACATCTGCTGGGGCGCGCAGGCCGGGCTCTATTACCACTACGGTATCCCGAAAGTCCCGCTTGAAAAAAAGCTGTTCGGCGTCTTCCCGCACACCGTCGAATACAAGAAATCCATTCTCTTCCGCGGATTCGACGACACGTTCATGGTACCGCACTCCCGCCACACGACCGTTCGCCGCGAGGACATCGAGAAGGTACCCGAACTGCGGATCCTCGCCTCGTCCGAAGAAGCGGGCGTGTATGCGCTGATGTCGCCCGGCGGCCGGCAGATCTTCATCACGGGCCACTCGGAATACGATCCGCTGACGCTGAACCGCGAGTACGTCCGCGACGTGAATCTCGGCCGCCCGATCGAGGTGCCGAAGCATTACTTCCCGGACGACGATCCGACGAAGCCGCCGATGGTGCAGTGGCGCGCGCACGCCAATCTGCTCTACTCGAACTGGCTGAACTACTTCGTCTATCAGACGACACCGTACGATATCACGGCGATCCCCACCGAAAAAGCAACAGACTGAACGACGTGGAAGCGTGCTGTCTCCTCCAAGGACGGCACGCTTTTTCTTCCGTTCGGGGTGAAAACGGGCGGCGATGCATATTTTCGGGCTTTTTCGCATAAATTCTCAAAAATGACGGCGGATCGCTTGACAAAACGAGAAAAAGGTGATAAAATCATCCTAACGAAATATTCCACATGAAGATAGAGGCGCGCTTCGTCAAGAGTACCGCACAACCGTGGCTGCCAGAGCCGTGCGGAAAAGGGTCGGGCGCCGAAGCGGATCCGGCGGCACGGATCTTTGCTGGCAGGACGGATAAGATCCGGTCTGTTGTCGCAGATTTGCGGAGGGCTATCGCTTGTTCGATGCGTGTTGTCGCGCGAAGAGATGGCTGTCCTGTCTCTTCTTTTTTTGTGGTTTTGAAAGAACAGAGGTACATCACATGAAGAACACCGTATTCACCGGCGCCGCTACCGCCATCATCACCCCGTTCAAGCATAACGAAGTCGATTACGACAGCTTTGCCAATCTGATCGAATGGCAGATCGAAAACGGCATCGACGCCATCGTGGCTGCCGGTACGACGGGCGAAGGCTCGACGCTGACCGACGAAGAGCACCGCGCCGTTCTGAAATTCTGCGTGGAGCAGGTACGCGGCCGCGTTCCCGTGATCGCCGGAACCGGCTCGAACGACACCGCCTACGCCATTGATCTGACCGAATACGCCTGCAAAATCGGTGCCGACGCCATGCTGCTCGTCACGCCGTATTACAACAAGGCAACGCAGAACGGTCTCATCGCATCGTTCTCCGCCATCGCGGACGCCTCGACGAAGCCCTGCATCCTCTACAACGTACCGAGCCGCACCGGCTGCAATCTGCTGCCCGCGACCTGCGCCGCACTGTCGAAGCACAAGAACATCGTCGCCGTCAAGGAAGCCTCCGGCAATATCTCTCAGATCGCCGAAATCGCCGCCCTCTGCGGAGACGAACTCGATATTTACTCCGGCAACGACGACCAGATCGTCCCGATCCTCTCCCTCGGAGGCAAGGGCGTTATCTCCGTCCTCTCGAATCTGCTGCCCGGCGAAACCTCGAAGATCTGCCGCCTCTATGAAGCCGGTCAGGTGATGGAAGCCGCCGCGATGCAGCTTCGCTATCTGCCGCTCATCAACGCCCTCTTCTGCGAAGTCAATCCGATCCCCGTCAAGGCCGCGATGGCTGCGATGGGCTTCTGCGAAAACAGCCTCCGTCTGCCGCTCACCGTCATGGAAGACGCGCACGCCGAAAAGCTGTACGCCCTCATGCGGGACGCCGGTATCCGCTGCTGAGAAAGGCACGGGGTCAACATGAAAATCCTTCTTTGCGGACTGAACGGCCACATGGGTCAGGAAGTCGTCCGTCTCGCTGAATCGGGCTGCCGCGGCGCCGTCGTTTCGGCCGGTGTGGATGCGGTCTCCCCCGTTTCGTCGGCGGACATCCCCTGCGCGGCCTCCTATGCCGCTGCCGACCCGAACGTCGACTGCATCATTGATTTTTCCCACCACAGCGCGACGAAAGAACTGCTCGCCTTTGCGTGTGCTCACCGTCTTCCGCTCGTACTCTGCACCACCGGCCA
>JAZUKT010000341.1:0-1795 GCA_045643445.1 Eubacteriales bacterium | reverse complement strand
ACCGAAGCTGTGCCCGAAGAAGTTGCCGTAATGCCCGAAATTCTGACGGTAATGCCGTCTCCGCATATCAGAGCAAGTGAGAACACCCCTTCGATCATGCTCAAAGTAATTATAGCACTGCTCCCGGCTTATGCGTGGGGCGTGTACGTATACGGACTCCGCGCACTGCTGATCGGCGTGCTCGCTGTCGCGTCTGCCGTCGGCTTTGAGGCTCTCACGCAGTATCTGCTCCACAGAAAGATAACAATATCAGATCTGTCCGCAGTCGTGACGGGTCTTCTGCTCGCCATGAACCTGCCCGTGTCCGTTCCTCTGTGGATGCCCGTCGCAGGCTCTGCCGTTGCGATCGTGCTCGTTAAGCAGCTTTTCGGCGGTATCGGCAAGAACTTCATGAATCCCGCGCTCCTTGCAAGAGTGTTCCTCATGCTCGCGTGGACGTCCGAATTCAGATACACCGCGGCGTATTCAAGACTTTCCGTCGGAAAGATCATTTTCGAGGAAGGCGACATCACGGCGAGCGCAACGCCTCTTGCATCGCTGAAGACGGGCGCACTTCCGGAGGCATCGCTCAAGGATATGTTATTCGGCAACATCGGCGGCTGCATCGGTGAAGTCTCCGCGCTGCTCCTGATCGTCGGCGGTATCTGGCTCCTTATCCGCAAAGTCATCACCTGGCATATTCCCGTTGCGTATATCGGCACGGTGGCCATCCTCACGTTCGCGTTCCCGCGGATCGACGGTACGTCGGTCGAATCCATGCTGTATGAGATCCTCGCGGGCGGCCTCATGCTCGGCGCGATCTTTATGGCGACGGATTACGCGACCTCGCCTGTCACCCGGTACGGACGGCTTCTCTTCGGCGTCGGCTGCGGCCTGATCACGTTCCTGATCCGCCGGTTCGGCAGCTATCCGGAGGGCGTGTCCTTCTCGATCCTCATCATGAATTTGCTTGTATTCTATATCGATAAACTGACGATGCCTCGTCGTTTCGGAGGAAAGAATCATGCAAAATAAAAAAGAAAACGGATTCGGCCATCTCGTTAAGATCGTTGTCGTTCTGACCTGCATCTGCCTCGGCATCGCGCTTCTGCTTGCCGTAGTCAATGAAGTAACGAAAGATAAAATCGCCGAAAATGAAATCCTCGAAAAGCAGAACGCCATTCTCGCCGTGTTCCCGGAGGGCGATAACGTCAGCGAGTACACGAACGAAGACGGCGAAACGGTTTATCGTGTCTCGAAAGACGGAGAGATCATCGGCTACTGCGTCAACGCGATCGGAAACGGCTACAACGGCGATATCAGCATGATGGTCGGCTTTGATACGAATCATCAGGTCTGCGGACTGAAGATCGTCAGTATGTCCGAAACGCCCGGTGTCGGCTCGAAGGTAGCGGCGCCGTCGTTCCTGGAACGCTTCTTCGGCCTCGATCATCCCGTCACCATCGGGGAAGACGTGGACGGACTGTCCGGCGCAACGTTCAGTTCCAAGGGCGTCGCCGAGGCGGTCAGCAAAGCCGCGCAGGTGAAAGTCGATCTGACGGCGTTAGCCGGACCGACGGAACCGAATACATGAGAGGAGGGAAGCCGATATGACAAAAAAAATCTCCGACATCTTCAAGGAAGGGATCATCACGAACAACCCGACGTTCGTGCAGCTGCTCGGCATGTGCCCGACGCTGGCGACCACGACGTCCGTGACGAATGCGTTCGGCATGGGCGTGGCGGTCATCGCCGTGCTCGCCTTCTCGAATCTCTTTATCTCGCTCCTGCGTCGGATCATCCCGAAGGAGATCCG
>JAZUKT010000340.1:0-2351 GCA_045643445.1 Eubacteriales bacterium | reverse complement strand
ATTTCATGATGCTCGGCAGATACTTCGCCCGCTTTGACGAATCTCCCACCGCAAAAATCAACATCGACGGCACGCTCCGCAAGGAATACTGGGGCGAGGGCTCCAACCGTGCCCGCAACTGGCAGCGTTACGACCTCGGCGGCGCCGCGAAGCTCTCCTTTGAGGAAGGCGTCGATTCCTACGTCCCCTACGCCGGCAAGCTTTCCGACAACGTGCAGCTCTCCCTCGCGAAGGTCCGCTCCACGATGTGCAACTGCGGCGCGCTCACGATCCCCGAGCTGCAGAAAAAGGCAAAGCTCACGCTCGTTTCCGCCGTCTCGATCGTCGAGGGCGGCGCGCACGACGTTCTTCTGAAAAACTCCGGCAAGCAGTGGTAATCTGTCTCGCCGCTTCTTTCGCAAAAACAGAAAAAGGAGGGGTTTGAGATATGACGTTAAAGAAACAAAAAATCGAAGGGCAGACGCTCGACAAAGAGCGCGCCCTGTACGGTCTGAAAAGAGCCGAGGTCCGGGACTGCGTTTTTGCGGGTCCCGCCGACGGCGAATCCGCACTGAAGGAATGCCGCGATATCGCGGTGAGAAACTGCTCGTTCTCTCTCCGCTACCCGCTGTGGCACGACGTCGGCTTCCTGCTTGCCGACTCAAAGCTGGACGCCAAGACCCGCGCGCCGATCTGGTACTCCGAAAAGGGGCAGATCGAGAACACCGAGATCACGGGCGTCAAGTGCCTCAGAGAATGCCGCAATATCACCCTGACCGGTGTCAAAGCAGTCTCTCCCGAGTTCGGCTGGAAATGCCGCGGGCTGAAGATCACCGACTCCGAGTTCGAATCCGAATATTTCCTGATGGGCTCGGACAAGATCCGCATCACCGGGCTGAAAATGAAGGGCAAGTATTCCTTCCAGTACTGCCGGAACGTTTCGATCGCCGACTCCGAGTTCGACACGAAGGACGCCTTCTGGCACACGAAAAACGTCACCGTGAAAAATTCGGTCATCCGGGGCGAATACCTCGGATGGTATTCCGACGGACTGACGCTGATCGGCTGCACGATCATCGGCACGCAGCCGCTCTGCTACTGCAAAAACCTTACGCTCGTTGACTGCACGATGGAGGAAACCGACCTTTCGTTCGAGTATTCCGACGTGAAGGCGACCGTGAACGGCAATATCGTTTCGGTCAAGAACCCGAAATCCGGCGAGATCGTCGCCGATTCCTTCGGTGAGATCCTCTTCACCGAAGACGCCGTTTGCGAATGCAAGGCGAAGGTCATTACGAAAAACGCATAACGTCCGAACCGTTTCCGACCGGAAACGGTTCTTTATTATTGACAACGGGAATTCCGTGATGTATAATAAAAGTGTGTTTCCGTTATTGGTCAAACGTTTTTCCATTCTGTCGGACGATCTCCGGCAGAGACCTCCCGAAAGGACGATCAACAAATGAAAAATACCTTCGGCAGCTCCGTTACCGCGACGATATTCGGCGAAAGCCACGGCCCCGGACTCGGCATCATTCTCGACGGCATCGCGCCCGGACTTGAGGTCGACGAGAATTATATCCGTTCCAAGCTCGCTCTCCGCCGTCCGACCGGGGCGATCTCGACCTCGCGCAGAGAACCCGACCGCTTTCAGATCATTTCGGGCGTCTGGAACGGCAAAACGACCGGAACGCCGCTCTGCATCATGATCCCGAACGAGTGCGCCCGCTCCGGGGATTATGAAAAAACGCTGCGCCTCCCCCGCCCGGGTCACGCCGACTATACCGGGCACGTCAAGTACCACGGCTTTGAAAATCCCTACGGCGGCGGACATTTCAGCGGCAGAGTGACGGCAGCCCTCGTCGCGGGCGGCGCGATCCTGATGAGCGCGCTCGAAAAGAAGGGCATTCAGATCGGAACGCACGCCGCACGGGTCGCCGGGATCGACGATATCCCCTTTGAAAACCTCGAAAAGGACGTTCCCACCCTCAATTCCAAGGTTTTTCCGATCCTTGACGACGAGGCGTGCAAAAAGATGAAGGCGGCGATCCTCGAAGCCGCCGCCGACGGCGACAGCGTCGGCGGGATCCTCGAAACCGCCGTGATCGGAATGCCGGCGGGCGTAGGAGAACCGTGGTTTGACTCGGTGGAGGGCGTTTTCGCGCACGCGCTCTATTCGATCCCCGCCGTCAATGGCGTGGAATTCGGCGGCGGCTTCGGACTCGCCGAGCTGCGCGGCAGCCAGGCGAACGACCCCTTCACAGTGGAAAACGGAAAGATCGTAACAAAAACGAACCGCTGCGGCGGCATTCTCGGCGGCATCACGACCGGAATGCCGACCGTGTTCCGCACGGCGATCAAGCCGACCCCCT
>JAZUKT010000339.1:0-7496 GCA_045643445.1 Eubacteriales bacterium | reverse complement strand
GGCTGTTTCGCCCTCGTGGACGAACTGCGCGAATCCGACTTCGTAACCGGTTTCAGCCCATGCGGTCGGCGCGTTCTGACGGAAGGAGAGATCCACCGTCACGATGCCGCCTGCCGGGAGCGAATCAAAGAGCGTGAACGTCTTTTCTTCCTGCGGCGCGAGACCAAGCGACGGGCAGACGCCGGACAGAATCGGCTTTCCGTCCGCTTTGACGCACCACGCCATTGACAGATCGTCCATGCCGACGTAATAGCGGAGCGATTTGATCTTGTAGGTACCGGGGCGTACTTCTTCCGCGGCGCAGGGCATGAGCACTTCTTTCAGCTCCAGGAGGCCGGTGTGAGGACGTCTGTCGGGATAGACGAGACCGTCCACGCAGAAGTTACGGTCGTTCGGGGTGTCGCCGAAATCGCCGCCGTAGGTGAAGGACGGACTGCCGTACCGGTCGCCGATGGCCACGGAGTGATCGGTGAATTCCCCGACGCCGCCGCCGAAGAAATTATCGTGCGAGCGGATGACGCGCCAGTAGTCCGCGAGATCGCCGGGTCCGTTGCCCATGGCGTGAGAATATTCGCAGAGGAAGAACGGGCGCGGGTTGTTCTCGTTTTCACAGTATTGTGCGCAGGTCGCGGGATCGGTGTACATATTGCTTTCCATGTCGGTGGCTTCCCAGACCGGCTTGCCGAACGTGCGGCGGTCGCTGGCGCCTTCGTAGTGGATCAGACGGCTCGAGTCGCGCGCGCGGATCCATTTGGCCATCGCCACCTGGCAGCAGCCGACGCAGGATTCATTGCCGAGCGACCAGAAGATGATCGACGGATGGTTCTTGTCGCGCTCGACCATGCGCTGCGCCCGATCGACGAACGCTTTTTCCCATTCGGGATTTTTGGAAATACCGTCCCACGGCCGCATCCCGTGCGTTTCGATATCGGCCTCATCGCAGACGAAGAGACCGTATTTGTCGCAGAGCGCCGTGAAGCGCGGATCGTTCGGATAATGCGACGTGCGGACCATGTTGACGTTGTGCGCCTTCATGATCATGATGTCGCGGATCATATGATCGAGCGGCGTGGCGTGACCGAGCAGCGGATGGCTGTCGTGGCGGTTGACGCCTTTCGCCTTGACTTTTTTTCCGTTGATGACGATGCAGCCGTCCTTGATCTCGACCCGTCTTGCGCCGATCGGGAAGCAGATCGCCTCCTCGCCCGCGAGAAGCGTCAGCGTGTAGAGATTCGGCGCCTCATCCGACCAGAGTGCGGGATTTTTGATTTCGGGCAGCGTGAGAACGCCGTCGCCGTTTACGGAGGCTTTTCCGTCGGCGATCAGTTCCCCTTCGGGAGAGCGGAGCTTCCACGATACGTCGGCCGTGCCGGTGAGCGAGAGTTCCGCACGGAAGACGGCTTCGGTGAAATCGTCGTTCAGATCGCACTTGACGAAGACGTCGCGGACGTGAACGGGATCGCGGAAGAGCAGGTAGACTTCGCGGAAAATGCCGGACATCCGCCACATATCCTGGTCTTCGAGGTAGGAGCCGTCCGACCATTTCAGAACGAGCACCTTGATCGTGTTGACCCCGGCGCGGACGAGCTTTGTCACGTTGATCTCGCTCGTCATGTGGGGAACCTGGCTGTACGCCGCAAAGGTGTCGTTGATCCAGACGTAGAACGCGGAATCAACGCCCTCGAAATTCAGATAGATCTCCTTGCCGGTCATGGCGGCGGGCACGGTGAAATCGCGCACGTAGAGACCGCACGGATTCTTGTCCGGCACGTACGGCGGATCGACCGGGAAAGGATAGTGGATATTCGTGTAATTCGGAACGTCGTAGCCGCGGCCGAGCGCCATCTGCCAGTTCATCGGAACGGTCAGGCGATCGAAACCGTCGGTGGAGAAGTCGGCGTCGGTGACGGTCGGAACGTCAGCGAGAGACGGATACAGTCTGAAATCCCATTCGCCGCACAGCGATTTGAAATAGGGGCTCCGGGCGCGGTTTTCGATGCCGGCGCATTCTTCGCAGCGGAACGGGATGAAATAGGCGCGCGGTTCTTCACAGTTGACGTGAAAAACGGACAGATCCTCATAATAACGGGGCAGTTCCATAAGCAAACTCCTTTAACGGAATGAATTGTCTGACAGCATTATACCATACCGGACGGAAAAATGCTGCCGGTTGGGTTGCGCTACTTTTTCTCCTATAGCGAGGAGGCGCCAGCAAGCTGGCATAAAAGCAAAAAGAGGAACTTTTTCTGCGTCCTGGGTGTTTCGAACTCTGCGGAGTTCGACAAGGGACGTTGTCCCTTGACCCTACAAGCCTTTGAAAAGGCTTGAGCGAAACTTTACAACTACAACGCAATAATAAAGTTTGCGATCAGCACGACGATGGGGATCGTGAACATCGAAAACAGCGTTGATACGCTCACGTTGAGGGCGGCGAGATCGGGGCGCACGTTGTACATTTCGGCGAGCATTCCGGCGATAGCGGCGGTCGGCAGGCAGGCCATGATCGTGAAGAACATGACGCGGTCGTCTGCCATGCCGCAGAGATGATAGATGAGGCAGATGATCGTCGGGAAGACGAGCAGCCGCAGGAACGAGAACAGATACACGCCGCGGTCGGAGAACAGCTTCTTGAAGGGGATGCGGGCAAGATTGGCGCCGATGACGAGCAGTACGAGCGGCGTGCAGATGCCGTCCATGTATTTCACGACCGTGGTGATCGGCGCGGGCAGCCTGATCTGCAGAACGTAGAAGAGCAGGCCGACGAGGCACGGCGTGGAACCGTAATTCAGAATGAGCTTCCACCAGTTGATTTTGACGTCTTTGCGGCCGCGGGCAAGAATGAGAATGCCGTAGGACCAGGCCGCGAGATTGAACGTCACGACGTAGAAGGAGCACCAGAAGAGACCGATGTCGCCGAGCAGGGCTTTCAGAACGGGGAAGCCGAGGAAGCCGCTGTTGACGTAGATGAGGGAGAATTCGGTGATCTTGCGCTCGTCGGGATCACGGCGGTATTTGGCGACGAAGAAGGCGATGACGGCCATGATCAGATGGGAGCAGAGCCCGATGAGGATCGTGAGAAGTCCCGTTTTCAGCCCGGCGGGCGAATATTCGACGTTGGTGAGCGCGCCGAAGAGCATGAACGGCTGTGCGAGCTGAATGACGATCGCCGATATTTTCTTCGTGGTGTTCTGATCAATCAGCTTGATTTTGGCGGCGTAATAACCGAGCGCGATCAGAAGAAGCAGAGCGCAGACGGTTTCGGCCGCCACGGAAAAGGATACTGTCATGGGAAGCCCCCGGGTGATGCATCAGAGATAGGATATGCCTCCTTATTATAGCAACTTCGGGCGGATTCGTCAAGGTGTGCGGACGACGTGCGGCTGAATATATCGCTATGGCGCGAAGAACGGGACGAGCCTTGACACGGCGGGGGAAAACTGATATACTGTATGGAAGAAAAATCGAACGAAAGAGAAGGAATATCTCATGGATTATACGATGTCGGAGTGGAACGGCTTTCAGCGTGCGGATTTTTCCTTTGAGGGACGCGAGGCGCTCATCGTCTTCCCGAACGTCAAAAAGAACGGCCGCTGGATGATGAAAATGGAATATTTCTACGCTTTCCCGAATCTGGAGATCGAACTTCTGAACCGCGGCTGGCATCTTGCCTATCTGAAAAATGCGAACCGCTGGGGCAGAGACGAGGATCAGGATCTCAAGGCGCGGCTTGCCGATTTTCTGTCGGCGGAGTTCGGGCTTGAGAAGCGCTTCACCTGCGTCGGCATGAGTCTCGGCGGACTTCATTCCGTCTATTTTGCCGCGCGGCATCCCGATTACGTCTCCTGTCTCTATCTGGACGCGCCGGTCATGAATCTGCTTTCCTATCCGCTCGGCTTCGGTGCCGCCGCCCAGCAGTATCCGAACGGCAGCGCGTGGCCGATCATCAACGAGCTGTTCGGGCAGGATTCCTCGACGATCCTCACCTGGCGCGGTCATCCGATGGATCAGATCCCGATCCTCATGGAGCACAAACTCCCGGTGGCGCTCATCTACGGAGACGCCGATCCCGTGGTACCGTACCGCGAAAACGGTCTGGTGCTTGAGGAAGCCTATAAAAAGGCGGGGCTGCCGCTCTTTTGCGTCGGGAAAAAAGGCTGCGGCCATCATCCGCACGGACTCGAGGATCCGACGCCGCTTGCCGATTTTATCGAAGCGAACGCGCTCTGATTGATACTGAATGAAAGGTCATGCCGATGGCAAAAATCATGATGCTTCCGGCGGCCGGAAAGGCGGAGAACCGTGATCGGTGAAAAATGGCTGCTGCCGGATGAACTGGCGGATACGTTTGAGACGGTGACGCCCGAAAAGCTCGCCGCGCGCGGGATCCGCTGGATCTTTTCGGACATCGACAATACGCTTGCCACCTACGACGACGCGCTGCCGCCGGAAAGCGTACGCCTCTGGTGTAAAACCATGGCGGACGCGGGGATCGGCGTGGCGTTCGTCTCAAATAACGAGCGGGAACGGGTGGAGACGTTCGGCGAACCGCTCGGCGTCCCGTGTTATCCGAAGGCGAAAAAACCGCTCGTCGGAACGCTCAGCCGTGCGATGAAGGACTGCGGCGCTGCTCCGGCGGAATCGCTGCTGCTCGGCGATCAGCTGCTGACGGATGCGGCGGCGGGCAGACGAATGGGCATGTACGTTATCATCGTCCCGCCGATCAAGGATAAAACGACGCCGTTCTTCCGCTTCAAGCGGTGGATCGAGCGCCCCTATATGCGAAAAATGACACATACGAATAAAAAGGGAGTATGATTATGACAGACTGGAAAGCACGTTTTGCGGCTCTGCGCGACGGCATGAAGAAGCGCTCTCTCGGCGCCGTTTATATTTCGACGCCGGAGAATTATCTCTATCTTTCGGGGTTCGACAATCCGGACGGATGGCTCGTCGTCACGGCGGAGAATGCGTATCTGTACGCCGATATGCGGTATTACGAGGCGGCGAAGGCGGAGGCGTGTCCCGAAGTGACGGTATGCCTGCCCGGTCAGCCGAAACTCACGGATCTGGCCGCGGACGGCGGATTTGCCGTGATCGGGTATGAGGAAAATCACCTGACCTGCGCCGAGCTCGATTCGCTGAAACTGACGTTTGAGGAAAAGGGCGTCGATTTTCATCCGATCGGTACGCTGCTGACGGGTCTGCGCACGATCAAAACGCCCGAAGAGGTGGACTGCATCGTCGCGGCACAGCGGATCGCGGAGGCGGCCTTCGATCACATTCTCGCGGTGATCACGCCGGAGATGACGGAGATCGAGGTGGCGGCGGAACTCGAATATTTCATGAAAAAGCACGGCAGCATCAAGCCGTCGTTCGATACGGTGGCGGTGTCCGGCAGCGCATCCTCACGGCCGCACGGCGTACCGCGTCCCGTTAAACTCGAAAAGGGCTTTTTGACGATGGATTACGGCGCGACGGTCGCAGGCTATCATTCCGACATGACGCGCACGATCGTGATCGGGAAAGCGGACGACGAGATGAAGCGCCTCTACGATACCGTACTGCGGGCGCAGACGGCGGCGATCGAGGCGGTCACGGAAGGCGCATCCAACGCGGAGATCGACCGGGTCGCGCGGGACATCATCGAAGGAGCAGGTTATCACGGAAAATTCGGTCACGGGCTCGGCCACGGCGTCGGACTGGAGATCCACGAAGCGCCGAACCTTTCTCCCCGGGCAGGCGACGCGGTTCTGCGCGTGGGCGAGATCGTGACGGTGGAGCCGGGCATCTACCTCGAAGGACAGTACGGCTGCCGGATCGAGGATATGATGGTGATCGAGCCGGGCGGCGCGCGGAATCTCACGAACTGTCCGAAAGAGCTGATCGAGATCTGAACAAAAACAAATTCCTGCCGGACGGCGAACGTCTGACAGGAATTTTTGTGTGTTTGGAAAGTACGGGATCAGAAGTGTCCATGCGAGCCGCCGTGGGAGGAGCCGCTGCTGCTCGTATGGAACGAACCGCCGCCGTGATACGACGATCCGCCGCTGCTGCGTTCCGAACTGCGGAGCGTGCGGGCTACGTTGCTGTACAGGAAGACTTCGTTGGCGCGGGTGATGTTCGGGCCGCTCCTGCTCATATAGCGGGTGGCGTCGGAGGCCGCGTGTACGGATTTCATTTTCGATTTCATGCCGCCTGCGGAGAAGAGAGCGGTGAAGGCGCCGACGATGGCGGAAATGATACCGGTTTTGGCGGGGTCCGCTTCACGCGGTTCGCTGTCGTAATCGTAGGGATACGTCTCTTCGTACCAGTAGCCGTTTTCATCGAGATCGTGACCGTACTCGTAAGCGAAATCCACAAGCTCCGCCGCGCGATCCGCGTATTCCGTAAAGGCGGATGCGTAATCGCCGCGGGAAAGATACGGCAGGAAGCAGTCTTCCATGTAGGCAAGATCGTTGTCGCCGAAGATGCCGATGCCGGTGCCGGAGGTGGACATGGCCCATTCGCGCTCGTCCATCGAGATGAGAAGCAGGATGCCGTCCCTGCTCCAGCCGGAGGCGTCGTACAGATTATCCGCGTAGGTGACGACGTCGTATCCTTCGAGGGAGTTGACCGTCACGACGGTGATCTCAAAATTCCGTTCCGCGTAGAATTCATCGAGCTGTGCCTTGAGCCGCGCAGCCTCGTTTTCCGTGAGCAGTCCCGCCTGATCAATGAGCCGGGGCAGAGCGTCGGCGGATTCGGCGGGCACGTCGTCGGTGTAGCCGTCGTTATTGTCGTACAGCACGAGATCATCCGCCGAAACGGACAAGAGCATCGTGCCGAGCAGCAGAACGGCGATGAGGAGCGGGAGGAGTCGTCTGATCGTTTTCATCGTTCGTCCTCCTTACAGCGTCTGGATCAGCATACCGAGCGCGAAGCACCCGGCTGCGACCGCCGCGGCGATGATGCCGAAGTATTTCCAGTACGCGCCCTTGTCGACGGGCAGATCACCGATGAACTTGCCGGTCTGGCCGTTCATGGCGAAGAGGTATTTCTGATCCTTCCAGTTGGTGGTCAGCAGCCATACCGGGAGCAGACCGTATTTGACCTGACCCTGACGGCAGGATACGGCGGACTCTTCCGTGATGACGGTGTCGTAGCCCTGAACGGTGGACTGAAAGACGGATTCGACCGTGGATTTCACCCGTTCGTTGGCGCGCGGGATGCAGTCGTCGGCCGTCACGTCGTACTTGTCGGCGAAATAGCCGGACAGATACGCCGTCTGAAAATCGACCGCCTCGGAGAGATCGAACGGTTCGATGGATTCCATCACCTCGTTGGCGAGGGAGGAGGAGCCGTCTACCGGGATCATGTCGAAGGCGAGAGAGCCGCTGCGCGTGACAAGATAGTGCGAGGTTTCAACATAATTGTAACGGAAATCGGACCAGGCGCGGGTGCGGGTGGCCTTGTAGCGGATATCCGCGTCCGCCCCGCAGCTGAAGAGCCAGAACGGT
>JAZUKT010000338.1:0-11753 GCA_045643445.1 Eubacteriales bacterium | reverse complement strand
CGGATAATAAAGTTTCCCATTCGCTTCGGTCGGAATCCTGCCGAGCGCGTCTTCATGAGTACGGTCAAAGGTGAAATAAGCGATCATGCGATCCGCACCGAGCGCGTCCACAACGGAGCTGCCGCTGCCGATTTCCGGCGTAGGCTCGGATTCATGTGTACGGTAGGCAAGGTCATAGGTGTAGGTGATTTCCCTGCGCTCTGTCCCATCGCAGTCCTCGAACAGACCCTTCGGGATATGCGCCGAGCTCTTTTCGGGCAGATAATCTTCCAGTCCGAGCGCGTAGAGCACGATCGCCGCCGTGTCGCGGATCGCAATGTCCTCGACCGTGCCGTGCGGGACGACCGTCTTGCCGCGGACGGCGTACATGATGTATTTTTCCTCGTCAAGCCAGCCGCCGTGGGATTTCCACAAACCGCCGTGGTCCGTCGTGACGATGAACAGCGTGTCGTCAAGGATGCCGGCTTCCTCATAGGCGTCGATGATGCGCCCGATATAGCCGTCCTCCGTCGTGATCTGCGCGAGGTGTTGCTTCTTGCCGTATTCGTAGGTGTGACCCGCTTCGTCACATTCGGAAAGCCAGGTCAGAAGCACCGTCGGCTTCTCTTCACGCACGTAATCAGCCGCGGCCTGCGACAGCTCATCATCCTTGTAATAGACGATTTTGTCAATGTCAAAGCCATCTTCGATCACATTCTGGCTATAAGGCCCCCATGTATCGCAGCAGCCAAGCACCGCGTCCGGCATATGCTCGCGAATGACGCGGAAGAAGGTCGGAAAATCGCTGTCCGGCTCATGTACCACCGTATTGATATTCGTGTTGGTATAGCCGTGGATCTCCGGCGTGACGCCCGTGACGAGCGAACACCAGCACTGCGCACTGATCGACGGATTCGAGGTCAGACAATCGTATGAAACCGATCCGTCAGCGAAAAACTCGTCGAGCCGCGGCGTATCCGTCTTGCGGAAATAGGTGCCTGCGCCGTCCAACGCAACGATGGCTACGTGCTTATAGATATAGCGCTCCGGCTCAGCGGCGGTCACATCGGTTTCGGTCTGTACGTCCGTTTCAGGCGGCGTTTCCGTTTTCTTTCCTGCGCAGCCGCTGAGTACGCTGATAGCACAGACGAGCGCGAGAAGGACTGCCGGAATCTTTCTGATGTTCGTATTCATGCCGGAATCTCCTTTTGGGTCAATAATGATATCAGTGGATATATACGTTCTTCAAAGCGGCGATATCGTCGTTCGTCAGCACGCCGTCAACGAAGATCATTTCGTCAAAGGTACCGGGTACCCGGATATTATAGTGGCCGGTGCCGTCCTGTCCGATATTCGTGTTTTTCATATTGCTGAAGCTATAGGTAAGGAACTCTTCCGGGATCAGATGATATTCGATTTCACCGAAGTCGAACGAATAGCCGATACGGGCTTTTTCCCGGTCAACAATCACCGTCACATACGTCCATCCGCCGAAAAAATCACCCGGAAGTTCGGATTCGGGATCCATCCGATTCTTTCTGTCGCCGACGTTGAACTTGATATTCGATCCGTTAAGGACAAGAACGTAACCGGGATTGGCACCGCTCGCCCAACCCTTATTGCCGAGGATCGCCGGATCGCCGGACGTTCCGGGCGTATTCATCCAGAAGCTGATGGAAAAGCTGTTCGTCTCCGGCTCAAACCCGGTCACACGGATATAACCGTCGTCAAACTGAGCGCCGTTTCCGAAGAAAGCCTCCGGGAAATACAGTTTTCCGAATTCCTCCGTCTGCCAATTGCCGAGCGCATCCGCTCCGTTTCCGTCGAATGGGAAATAGGCAAGCAGCCGATCCGCGCCGAGCACGTCGATCACGGAACTGCCGCTTCCGATTTCAGGCGTCGCTTCCATCGTATGGGTACGATAGGCGACATCGTAGACGTATATGTCTTCCTTCCGTTCCGAGGCCACAACCCCGTCAAAAAGATCAGAAGGAACGCGCGCCGTCCAGATTTCGGGCATCGCGTCGTCAAGTCCGAGTGCGTGCAGAACGATAGCCGCCGTATCGCGGACTGCCATATCGGTAATGGCACCGCCCTTGACGACTGTCTTGCCTTTTGCCGCAAACATGACGTACTTTTCTTCGTTCGTCCAGCCGCCGTGACCCTGGCCTTGACCGCCGTGGTCTGCCGTCACGATAAAGAGCGTATCGTCGAGGATACCCGCTCTTTCGTACGCCGTGTAAATGCGGGCAATAGCCTTGTCGGTCGCGCTGAGTTGTTTCAGATGTTCTTCCGTGCCGTACCCGTAGGTATGCCCTGCTCCGTCCACCTGATCGAACTGCACGAACAAAAGCGTCGGCTGATTTTCCTTTACGTAATCGGCTGCCATCCGGGAGACACGTTCATCATCCGGCGTCGATTCCTTGTACACGTCGAGTCCTTCTTCAATGATACCGTTGTTGATCGGTTCCCAATTACAGAAGGAGGCAAGCACGGCGTCCGGCATCTGTTCGCGGATAACACGGAACACGGACGGAACTGCCGAGTCGAGCGGATGCTCTTCCGACTCTATCTTCGAATTCGTGAAATGATGGACCTCCGGGATCACACCGCAGAGCATGGAACCCCAGCACTGGGCGCTGATCGTCGGATTGGAGGTCAGCATACTGTACGTCACGGCGCCGTCCGTCATGATTTCATCGAGTTCCGGCATATCGGCATCGCGGAAGAAGGCGCCTGCCCCGTCCACGCCGATGATCGCAACGTGCGAATAGACAGCCGGATCGTTCTCCGGGACGTCTTCCGTTTCCTGTACCGATTCGACGGATTCATCCGATTCGACTGTCCCGATCGTTTCGGATTCCGTGTCCTGCGTTTCGTCCGGCTGTTTCTGTCCGCAGCCGTTCAGAACGGTCAGTACGCACAAGAGCGCCAGAACCACGATGGACAACCGTTTCAGCATTTGTCCCACTCCCTCCGCTTAATAGCCGTAGCATTCTTTGAGAGATGCGATATCGTCGTTCGTCAGCACGCCGTCAACGAAGACCATTTCATCAAAGGTGCCGGGTACCGTGGCGTTATAATGTCCCGTACCGTCCTGGCCGATATTCGTTTCCTTCATGTTGCTGAAGGAGTATTCGACGAAGGCTTCCGGGATCGCCGTATAGGTGAGTTCGCTGAAATCTGCGGAAAAGCCGATCTGCGCGTTCTCACGGTCAACAACGACGGTCACGTACGTCCAGCCGTCCGTATAATCCGCCGGCAGCACGTAGGAGATATCCATGCGATCCTCGCGGGAACCGACGTTGAAGATGAGCTCATCCGATTTACTGACGAGCACAAACCCCGGATTCGCGCCGGACGTCCAGCCCTTATTGCCGAGGATCGCGGGATCGCTCGACGGGCCGGGGTTCTTCATCCAGAAGGCGATGGAGTAACTGTTCAGAGCAGGATCAAAGCCGATCGTCTTGACATAGCCGTCGTCAAACTGGATACCGCTTCCGAAGTAAGCCTCCGGGTAATAGAGTTTGCCGCTTTCTTCCGTTTCCAATTTACCGAGCGCGTCCGTGCATCCCTCGTCAAACGGGAAATAGCCGAGCAGCCGGTCAGCGCCGAGCACGTCGACCACGGAGGAACCGCTGCCGATCTCGGGTGTCACTTCCGTTTCGTGATTCCGCGCCGTATTCACAGGGGCAAAGGTATCGGCTTTCCGTTCGCCGGCCGTTACACCTTCAAAGAGGCCGGTCGGTACACGTCCCGTCCAGATCTCGGGCTCGTATGCATCCAGTCCGAAGGCGTGCAGCACGACCGCCGCCACGTCGCGGACTTCCATATCTTCGATCTGTTCGCCCTTGACGACGGAGGAGCCGTGCGCCGCGAACATAACATATTTTTCCGTATCCGTCCAGCCGCCGTGGTTCTTTTCGTTTCCGCCGTGGTCAGCCGTCACGATGAAGAGCGTATCGTCGATGATCCCGGCTTCCACGTAGGCGTCGTAGATGCGTCCGATGTAGGCGTCAGTCTTGCCGAGTACCTTCATCTGGATAGCACCGCCGAAGCCGCCGCTGTGTCCTGCGCTGTCCACCTTATCGAACTGGACGAAGACCATATTCGGCTTATTTTCTTTTACATAGTCGGCGATCGTCTGGGAGAGAAGGTCGTCGCTGCTGTTGGTGTCCTTATAGACGTCGAGACCGTCTTCGATAATTCCCGTGTTGATCGGATTCCAGTTGCAGAAGGAAGCGAGCACCGCGTCCGGCATCTGCTGACGGAGAACGCGGAACAAGGACGGAATGCCGGAATCAACGGGATTCGGATTTTCCGAGATAATATTGTTGGTGAAGTGATGTACCTCCGGGATCACACCGCAGAGCATGGAGCCCCAGCACTGTGCGCTGATCGTCGGATTCGAGGTGAGCATACTGTACGTCACGGCACTGTCCGCGAGTATCTCATTGAGACGCGGCATTTCCGCATCCTTGAAGTACGTGCCTGCGCCGTCCACGCCGATGACGATAACGTGCTTATACACGTCCGCGTAGGCTTCGGCGGGCTCGATCTCCGTTTCGGACTCGGATTCGGTCACGGTTTCCGTTTCGGATTCCGATTCATGCGGTGCGGGTTCCGTCTGCTCTTTCGCGCATCCCGCAGCAAACGTCAGCACTAACAACAGGGCGAGCAGCGTCGCAATAATCTTTCTCATATCTGTCTCCTTATGAAATCACTCGTCGTTATACGCCTCATACAAATGTTTCCGGCGCAACTATAATTATAAGGTAATTCCCCACCTTTGTCAAGCAATTCTCCACAAAATCCACCCGTTTACCGGCCGCTGATTCCGTCGAAATAACCGTTCTTTTCAGTTGACAAATCGGCGGCGACGTGCTATAATTAATCAATTATTTTATTCAGGTTCGGAGGATTTCACAATGATTCAGAACGGTATTGATTTCTATACGTATTTCAAGAATTACCCGGACGCAAACGGCTACTTCGGCAAGTACGGCGGCGTCTACATCAGCGACGAACTGAAGGCCGCCATGGCGGAGATCACCGACGCTTACTTCACCATCTGCCAGTCGAGAAAGTTCATCAACGAGCTTCGCCGGATCCGCAAGGAATTCCAGGGTCGTCCGACGCCCGTCACGCATCTGGAACGTCTTTCCAACTCCATCGGCAAGGTACAGATCTACGCAAAGCGCGAGGATCTGAACCACACCGGCGCGCACAAGCTCAATCACTGCATGGGTGAAGGTCTCCTCGCCTCCTACATGGGTAAAAAGAAGATCATTGCCGAGACCGGCGCCGGTCAGCACGGTGTTGCACTTGCCACCGCAGCCGCATATTTCGGTCTCGAATGCGATATTTACATGGGTTCCGTCGATATCAAGAAGCAGGCGCCGAACGTGGCCCGCATGAAGATCCTCGGCGCGAACGTCGTGGAAGTCACGGACGGTCAGGCAACGCTGAAAGAAGCCGTTGATGCCGCTTTCCACGCCTATTCGCAGGAATACAAGGACACGATCTACTGCATCGGCTCCGTTCTCGGTCCGCATCCGTTCCCGATGATGGTGCGCGATTTCCAGAGCATCGTCGGTGAAGAAGCGCGCGATCAGTTCGTCGAAATGACCGGCCACATTCCGGACGTTGTGACAGCCTGCGTCGGCGGCGGCTCCAACTCCATGGGCATGTTCGCGGGATTCCTCAACGAGCCTGTCCGCATCGTCGGCGTTGAACCGCTCGGTCGCGGATCCGGCCTCGGTGATCATGCAGCCAGCATCAAGTACGGCACCGAAGGCATTATGCAGGGCTTCAACTCCATCATGCTCAAGGACGAAAACGGCGAGCCCGCGCCCGTTTACTCCATCGCCAGCGGTCTTGACTACCCGAGCGTCGGACCGGAACACGCTTTCCTCCACGACATCGGCCGCGTCGAATACGACACCGTTTCCGATGAGGAAGCCATGGACGCATTCTTCGCCCTCAGCCGGATGGAAGGTATCATTCCCGCCATCGAAAGCAGCCACGCCGTCGCCTATGCGATGCGTCTTGCGAAGACCATGCACACGGGCTCCATTCTCCTCTGCCTCTCCGGCCGCGGCGACAAGGACCTCGAATACGTCATGGAACATTATTCCGACAAAATCTGATCTGTCCGAACAAACAGAAAAGGCACCTTCCGCCATGGGAGATGCCTTTTTTCTATTGATTCGGTTCACATGAAGAGTTCGACGGCGTGTTCCAGAATATCCACCGTGCCGTCCTGCCTTGATCCCGCGTCTTCCCCGTCGACCGTCCACGGCATAACTTCGTCCGAGTGGAAACGGATCGACTTGGCATGATCGAAGGAAATATAGCCGCTGTGCGTATCCTGCGCCAGAACCGCGCTGATCATTTTCGCGTTATCCGCCGGTTTGTCGGGTTTCTTGATGAGAATCACTTCCATCAGACCGTCCGTAATGCTGATATCGTCTTTCATTTTCAGATCGAATCCGCCGACGCGACGGGTGTTCGAGATCATACCGTACAGAAATTCCCCGTCCACCGTCTCGCCGTCATATTCAAAGTGCATTTTCCACGGACGGATCGTCGGCAGATATTTGATGCACTCCATGATATAGGCCGTGCGGCGGAAATTCTGTTTGAGCTGCTGCGGGGTCTGATACGAAACTTCCGTGAACGCGCCGAACGCCGCCACGTAAATGAACGGCCGTCCGCAGAAAAGGCTCACGTCCGTCGGGACAGGATCGCTTTCCACGATGCTGCGCGCCGCGTCGATCGGCTTTTTGGGAATGCCCCAACTTGTGGCAAAATCGTTCGTCGTACCGGCCGGAATATAGCCGATCTTCGGCTTATCCTTGAGTGCGAGAACGCCGGAAACCGTTTCGTTCAGCGTACCGTCGCCGCCGACCGCCACGACGGTATCATAGGAAGAGCCGACCGCGCGGATCATCTCACCGGGATCGTTCCGATGCTTCGTCACGTGAACGGTTACGTCATATCCACCTTTTTCAAAGATGTCGACCACATCGACCAGATGCGGCGTGATCACGTTCTTCGCCGTCACGGGATTGATCATCATCAACAGTTTTTTCATGACGGATGCTCTCCTTTCAATCCTGACTTTCATATAGTATGGCACGCTTTTGTGCCTTATCTTCCGCTGCTATGTATCTTCTCGATTATGAATTTGTTTCCTTTTTTGTCAGCGCGATCCGGGCAAGCGCCTCTCCGGCCAGCGTGCCGATGATCTTCTGCGCTTCGTTATTGAAGTGCCCGGAGAACCGGCTGCTTATATAGGCGCTGCTGCGCGACAGTTCTCCCGTGACGCGGGTCAGCATGGCAAAATCTTCATCCTGCCGGACAGCGTCTTCCTGCGCCTGAATGATGCTTTCATCATCGCCGGGCAGACTGCACCCTTCGGCAAAATAACCGACGCGGATGATGCCGAATTTCTCGATGCCGACGTCTTTTTTCAATGCGTTTTTTAGCTGAATCAGGCGTTCGAGGTAGGTTTCGCGCGGCACGAATTTGAGCGCGTCCGACTCGCCCTGCAGCCAGACAAAATAGATATGTTCGATCCCGCTGACGTATTTTTCGGCGGCCAGGATCTTATTGAGCATAACGGAATAGCGGATCGTATCGGGCAGCCATTCATCGACGCAGGTCGCGCCTTTGGCAGCCGGTACGGCGAGGACTTCGTGACCCGTGAGCGCCCGATAGGCACGGCAGAAATCCGGGATCAGGGAGCCGAAGCCTTCATGCGGCGCGAGGAGATACGGTTCGATCGATTCGCCCGCCGGATGCCGGAGCGGCAATAGTTCATCCGTCCGCCAGCGGTATTCCCATGCGCCCTCTACCGGCTCGTTCGGCTTCGGCATAACGCCCGTCTGTCCCTGCATATTGCTTTGTCCGCTGAAAATGATCATGTCCATTATCGTTTCTCCGTTCTGGTTAATTGCTCTCATCCGCCCGTTCGGTCAACTGTGCCAGAGCGGCTCCTGCGAGCGTGCCGAGAACCGTCATGCCTGCGTTATTATAATGCCCGGGCGCCTGCGGATTCAGATACGGCTTGCTGCGGGAGAGTTCCGCCGACGCGCGGGTCAGCATCACAAAATCGTCGTCCGTTTTGACGGCGTCCTCCTGCGCCCGCATGATCCTTTCGTCCCGACCGTGCATCCCGTAATTTTCCGAAAAATATCCGACGCGGATAATACCGAATTTTTCGATCTGCGCGTCCTTTTTCAATGCTTCCTTCAGGGTGATCAGCGAGGAAAGATACGATTTTCTGCTTGTTCCGGCCAGCGCGTTAGATTCACCCTGCAGCCAGACGAAATAGATATGTCCGACTTGTCCCGCTGCCTTCTTCGCGGCGCTGATTTTTTGAATCATGACCTGATACCGTTCCGTATCCGGCAGCCAGCGTTCGATTCTGGTCGAGTCCTTTGCGACCGGAACGGCGGCCGTCTCATGCCCCGTCAGGACGGCGTAGGTACGACAGCAGTCCGGGATCAGCGAGCCGTGTCCTTCCCATGCGGCGTCCAGATGTTCGCCGATTCTTTCACCGACCGGGTGTCTCAAAGGCACCATGCTGTCTTCCGTATAACGGTATTCCCACACGCCCTTGACCGGCTGATCGTTTTCCGGCAGAACGCCTGTCTGACCGATCATATTGCTCTGTCCGCTGAACAAAATCAGATCCATCGTCAATACCTCTTTTGCTTTTCTTTTGGCTTTATTATAACAACAGCACCGTCAAAAGTCAAGGGAGGCACAAACAAAAAGGAACCAAACGTAACCGTCTGATTCCTGTTTTTGTCGGACAAATCCTCTTGTCTGCCTTACTTGTACTTACGCTTTCTTGCAGCTTCGGACTTCTTCTTTCTCTTGACGCTGGGCTTCTCGTAGCATTCTCTCTTGCGAAGCTCGGCCTGGATACCGGAACGCTGGCACTGTCTCTTAAAACGACGAAGAGCACTGTCAAGCGATTCATTTTCCTTTACTCTGACTTCTGCCATCTCTATATTCCCTCCCTTCGCTTTCGGCAAAGGTAACTTATACGTTAACCTCTTTGATATTATACAGGAAAGAATTTCGTTTGTCAATATGTTTTCAAAAGAATTTCCGTATTATGACAGAATTATTTTGCAACGATATTGACGATCTTGCCGGGAATGTAGATTTCCTTGACGATCTGCTTGCCTTCAAGCGCTGCGGCGATCCGTTCGTCCGCTTTGGCTGCCGCGATAGCCTCTACTTGGGCGGCGTCCTTCGGAATCGTGATCGTACCTCTGAGTTTGCCTGAAATCTGAACGGCGATTTCGACTTCCGCATCGACCGTCTTATTTTCATCGTACGTCGGCCAGTCGGCAAGAGCCAGGAAGCCGCGTCCGCCGAGCTGTTCCCACATTTCTTCGCAGAGATGCGGTGCAAACGGGCTGAGCATCTTGATGAACGATACGAGTTCGTCCTTCGTGAGAGAGCCGAAATCGTACACGTCGTTGAGCAGCGTCATCATGGCGGCGATGGCGGTGTTGAACTTCATGTCTTCGATGTCCGCGGAGACCTTCTTGATCGTCTTATGGAACGCGGATTCGAGCTTCGGCGTCGCGCCCGTTCCCTTGACGAGATCGGTGAGGCCCGCTACTCTTTCGAGGAAGCGCTTGCAGCCCTTGACGCTGTTTTCACTCCACGGAGCCGCGGAGGCGTAATCGCCCATGAAGAGGATATACACACGCAGAACGTCCGCGCCGTATTCGTCTACGACGTCGTTCGGGTCTACGACGTTGCCCTTCGATTTCGACATCTTTTCGCCGTCCGGGCCGAGGATCAGACCCTGCGCGGTACGCTTGGCATACGGTTCAGCAACCGGGACTTCGCCGATGTCATAGAGGAAGCGGTGCCAGAATCTCGAATAGATCATATGGCGGGTGACGTGTTCCATACCGCCGTTATACCAGTCGACCGGCATCCAGTAGTCAAGCGCTTCCTTGGATGCGAACGCTTCGTCATTCTTAGGATCGCAGTAGCGGAGGAAGTACCAGGACGAGCCTGCCCACTGCGGCATGGTGTCCGTTTCACGCTTGGCGTCGCCGCCGCACTTCGGACACTTGCACTTGACGAACGATTCGATCTTGGCGAGCGGGCTTTCGCCGCCTTCACCGGGTTCAAAGTTCTCGACCGGCGGCAGTTTCAGCGGCAGTTCTTCATACGGAACGCCGACCATGCCGCACTTCGGGCAATGGACGATCGGGATCGGCTCACCCCAGTAACGCTGGCGGTTGAACGCCCAGTCCTTCATCTTATACTGTACGCCCTTTTCACCGACGCCCTTTTCGCTGAGGAAAGCGAGCATCTTGGCGATCGCTTCTTTTTTCGTTTTCGTGCCGTTCAGAAATTCGGAGTTGACCATTTCCCCGTCGCCCGTATAGGCTTCCACGGAAATGTCGCCGCCCTTGATGACTTCGATGATGTCGATGCCGAATTTCTTTGCAAAGGCATAGTCGCGTTCATCGTGTGCGGGAACGGCCATGATCGCGCCGGTACCGTAGCCCATCATGACATAGTCGGAGATATAAATCGGGATCTCCTTGCCGTTGGCCGGGTTGATGGCAGCGATCCCCTCGATACGGACGCCCGTCTTATCCTTGACAAGCTGCGTGCGTTCGAATTCGGTCTTCTTGGCGCATTCTTCCTTATATGCGTCGAGCGCCGCGATATTGGTGATGCGGTCGCGGTATTTTTCGATGATCGGGTGCTCGGGCGCGATGACCATGAAAGTAACGCCGAACATGGTATCGGGTCTCGTCGTATAGATGCGCAGTTTATCGTCACAGCCGGTCAGCGAGAAGTTAGCAAACGCGCCCTCGGAACGGCCGATCCAGTTTTCCTGCTGGAGCCGCACGTTCGGCAGATAATCGACGTGGTTGAGGCCTTCGAGCAGCTTGTCCGCGTATTCCGTGATGCGGAGATACCAGACGTCCTTCGATTTCTGCACGATGTCGCTGTGGCAGATATCGCACTTGCCGCCCTGGGAGTCTTCATTCGACAGAACGACCTTGCAGTGCGGGCAGTAGTTGACGAGTGCGGTATCGCGGAATACGAGGCCGTTGTCGAACATCTTGCGGAAGATCCACTGCGTCCACTTATAGTATCCTTCTTCAGTCGTATCGACGACGCGCGACCAGTCGAATGAGAAACCGACGCGCTTCAGCTGAGAGGTGAATTTTTCGATATTTTTATCGGTCACCACGCGGGGATGAAGTCCCGTCTTGATGGCATAGTTTTCAGTCGGCAGGCCGTATGCGTCAAAGCCGATCGGGAACAGGACGTTATAGCCTTCCATTCTGCGCTTGCGGGAGATGACCTCCAGTCCGGAATACGCCTTGATGTGGCCGACGTGCATACCGGCGCCGCTCGGATACGGGAATTCAACGAGGGCGTAGAATTTCTTCTTCGAATGGTCGTCAGACGCCTTGAACACGCCCGCATCTTCCCATTTTTTCTGCCATTTTGCCTCGATGGTGCCAAAATCGTATTTCATATGAGTACTTTGTCCTTTCGTATATCGTCTCGCGGTTCAGTCTTCCGTGATCAGCGTTGATATATCGCGTTCGGTGGTATCCTGATAGAGTTTTTCAAGTTTATAGAAGTCGCGTCCGTCCGGCGTGAAGAGATGCACGATGACCGGGCCGAAGTCTTCGAGCACCCAGATGCCCGTATCCGCACCCTCGATATGACGCGGCGCTGTTTCGTAGGCGGAAAGTTTATATTCG